>JAKADJ010000451.1 GCA_021820645.1 Bacillota bacterium | reverse complement strand
CATAGACTTGGCGCCCATCGCGTGAGGCCATTAAATAAATCCCTGCCTCCTCCGATTCGGCCAAAATCTCTAAATCTGCGATGGACTGTACGTCTTCCCTCCGAGTTTCCGTATACCGGGAATGGGGCACGAAGAACTCGTCATCAAACCCCCGTACGATCGGTGCGGTTCGGGTAACATGGTGCGGAAAAATGCCAAACATCTTGCTCTGAAGCGGATGTTTGGGCACCCCATACTGATGGTATAGTGCAGCTTGCGCACCCCAACAAATATGGAATGTGGATGTCACGT
This sequence comes from Bacillota bacterium, assembly GCA_021820645.1. The sequence goes on along the minus strand of JAKADJ010000451.1, from coordinate 2,377 downwards.
GGCTCACTTTCCAATCCATGATGCGCTGAAATTCTTTCCAATAATTGACCACTTCGAAGGCCAAATGCTCGATGGGCGCCCCAGTAACAATCATGCCATCAAAATATACCTGTTGGATTTGATCAAAGGTATTATAAAAGGCCGATAAGTGCTCCTGTGAGGTATTCTTTGATTCATGGCTCTTAACCCGCAAAAGGCAAACATCTACCTGTAGCGGAGAATTCCCGATAAGGCGTAAAAGTTGGGTTTCTGTCGTCTCTTTTAAAGGCATGAGGTTGAGAATAACGATTTTAAGCGGACGGATATCTTGATGAAAGGCCCGATCTTCTCCCATCACAAAGATATTTTCGCTTTCCAAGATCTCCTTAGCAGGCAACTCATCTGGAATCTTGATAGGCACGTTTCATCTCTCCTTCACCTAACACCCATACCTTCACAGACATAACATGGTACCCGAATTCTGGTCGTGATGGCAAGACCTTTCTTTAAACATCCTTACACTTTCGCAAAAAAAGGCGGGTCGACAGCCTTTTGGTGATATCCCCGCCCGAATTCTGTACAATGAGACAAATGCAAGGGGAGGTACCGAAGTGAGCAATCCGTCCCATCTCTGTTCCAACTGCCATGAGCCTCTTGAACCAGGCAGCGTCTTTTGCACCCATTGCGGCACACGCGCACTAAAGTTGCGGCCGCGAAATAACGTAGCGCCGACCAAGCGTAAACGGACCATCCGAAAAATCGGATTCGGACTCGGGCTGTTGGCGGCCCTGGCCATTGCGATTTGGGCCATTCGAGCCCCTGGCCAATCACCTACCTATTCGGGGGCCTCTACCCCATCATCCTCTGCTTCCGCGTCTCCATCCGCCTCCAAGTCGACGTCGCCTTCCTCCTCTTCCACTGCGTCATCTCCGTCCTCCTCTTCCACGGCCTCCTCGGCCGCGGTGACACCCTCAGCTTCAAATGGCGGGTCACAAGGATGGGTTCACCAGTCTATTACCTATCAGAGTTCAACGATCAGCCTAGAGGTTCCAACATCCATCTCCCATCTGAGTGCCGCCTCGTCTTCCCGATGGGTATGGACCACATCATCGGGGTCGTCTTCCAATGGAATTACGGTAGAAATTGTTCCCAACAAGACCTCAGGCGCCAACCAGTCATTAGGTCCCAACACTTACGGAACTCCCATCGTACAGACGCCTTCAACCGCGTCCCAAACGATTGATATTCATTGGTCAGGACAATGGCTTGCAGTCAAGATGGTGGTCCCCGCCTCACACATAGACTGGCTGGGCAAGATTGCGCGGAGCGTAGGTATTACCTAAAGTCGCCTAGGTCGGGCGCTGGTTCTGCTCCCACTCGTTGATGAGGGTTTCTGCGGCTCGGGTCCCCTGGTGAATACAGTCGGGAATCCCCACCCCATCGTAAGCCGCCCCCGCAACATAAATCCCTGGCCAAGCTTTAAGCCGCTCGTAAATGTCGCGCACGCGACTGCGGTGGCCCACCAGGTATTGTGGCATCCCATGGGGAATGCGCATGACCTGATAGGCCACCGGGTTTGCTTCGAGACCCATGGTCCGCTGCAAGTCCCGCCGGAACATGGCAACAAACTTTTGATCACTCCATTGCAAATCGACGGGCTCGGCAGCCCGCCCATAAAACCCTCGAATGGGTACCAAAGGTAGAGGATGACGGTAGGCCCACTTGGACCGAACCCATGTGGCCGCCGTCATTGAAACATCTTCTCCAACCGGTACAAGCACCCCCGTCTTATCCATCGGGTGCGAAATATCTGTGGGATGGTAGACCCCAATCACAATGGCCAAATTCGTATACGGAATCTTTTCCAACTGTTGGCTTAAGCTTGGGGACATCTTCAGCAACTGAGCCGTGGCCCAGGCTGGTGTGGCTAGGATAACGGCATCATAGAGTTCTGACGACGTCTCTCCCGTATTCACCCAATATCTTCCGTGATCGGCGGGCGCAATATCCCGCACCGGGCAATCGGTCCGGATCGAAACCGACGCAAGAGACCGAATCAGTGCCAAAACCAACGTCTCCATGCCGTTTTCAAGCGTCATAAAAAGCGATTTTTCGGGAGCGTCAGCAGGCCCACGTGCCGCCCGCGCAGCACGCATTAATCCTTTATTTTGCCGAGCCAACGTCGCAATATGGGGTGCGGTGGCCTCGAGACTAAGCTTATCGATGTCTCCCGCATATATTCCGGACAAAATTGGTGCCGCAATGCGGTCAACCACTTGGTGGCCCATGCGTTGGCGCAGCAGGCGGCCGAGTGCCATATCGTTGGCCGCATACGGACTAGGAAGCACAAGGTCGCCTAAGGCTCTCAATTTGCCTTTCCAACTCAAGAGCCGACTGT
>JAKADJ010000450.1 GCA_021820645.1 Bacillota bacterium | reverse complement strand
ACTGTAGTGGCACACCATAACCACCGAAAGTCTGGAGAAAAACTGGAACTTTTTAGGGGGCGCAATCGGAACTCCTCCTCATCGCTCGCATTATGAACTCATTTGAATAGTACTTTGATATTAAATGAATATCAATATGAAACCTAAATTTAAACTGGACAGTGGCAAAGACGGGTGAGCGATAGGGTAGCAACGTGAGCGCTCGCAAGCATTCGCGGTGTCATCGCGGACGACAAAACTGGGTGTTGGCGGGGTGCGAACTTCAAGAAGGATGGGTCTCCATGCCCTCGAATGGCGTGTCTCAAGCTCGGGATGAGAGAAATTTCTCCGACAATCGTTCTGCTGCCTCCATTGCTATTTCGGGCGAATCATGACCAATTGGTACACATCAAAAAAAAAGCCACAAACCGCCAACGGTCGTATGGATTGGTTCGCATTTGGATGAGAAGGGGGGAGAAGCCGGCGAGCTTACGTGGCCGCGGAAATAGCTCCCATAAGATCGTAAACGGACCAATGTTGTTGGAGAGCCCGATCCAGAATGCCGGTTTGGGACCATATTCTTCCCAAGGCGACGGCCTTGGGATCGTCTTGGGCAAAGGCCTGTAGGAACTCTTCCGTACGATCCGTTGGCATCTTGCTTAAGTGAGCGGTCATAAGCACCAGGGAAAAGGTTTGGACGTCGGGGTCGGGTCCCATCGCCACCATGTTCTTTTGTCTCATATAAAGAAAGCTAGATAATAAGGCGGTGGCACCTGCTATCCCATCTCGAGCACCGAATTGGATGTGGCGGACACCGGACATAGTGAGGGCGCCGATGCAGAGCGGGCAGGGTTCTAACGACGTATAGAGCGTGCCGGATCCCATTGCGGAAAACTGTTCAGGTGTCACCTGGACTAAGACGTTCATTTCCGCATGGGCAAGACGCGTATTGGCGATGAAGGGGTGAGGGGAGGCGGCCTCGTTTATGCGATTACGCCCTCGGAATCGAATTTCCCCCGATTCGTCCACCCATACGGCGCCTACGGGCACTGACCCGTGGCGATATGCGACCCATGCTTCCTCGAGGCAAGCGAGCCAATTCGGGTTAAGAGTCATGCGAAGAGCCTCCTGGGTTGCGGACGTCGTTATCCAGCATGGCCCGCATGACTTGTTCCCTAATCGAATCCCTCAGGCTTTGTGCTTCGGGTCGGGATCCTCGCCAAAATTCCGGGTAGTGGTGTTGTAGATACTCAATACACGATTCTACAACCAACGAATTGATAGGTAGGCCAGTCAGATCGCTAGTCTTTTCTAAGGCATGGTAGACGTGTTCGGAAAATCGGATGGTGGTCGTCTTGGTGTCACTCATGGGCTATCTCCTTCGGTTTTCGTCGGCTACAGTGCGATGCCATTTATCGTGTCGGTGGCTTTGGAAGGTCCAAAACCCGGCCAAGAAGCTCGTAGGCTTCTCGGATCCCATTACGGACCTCTGCCGAACCGAAGCCTGGGTTCCAAGGATGGAACAGTTCGTCGCTGATGACCATGAGCGCCGCTACCGACAGACCGAGCTGGGAGCCTACGTGAAAGTAGCAGGATGTCTCCATGTCTACCATATGACACCCTTTTTCGGTGAAGTGACGAATTTTTTGCGGAGTTTCCCGGTAGATGGCGTCGGTGGTCCAGTTATTGCCAGTGGGCAGGCTGGAGTCCAACCCCTTAATTCGATCGGTCATTGCGGGATCCGGATTGCCCCACCCGTCTTGACCGTAGCGAGGCGAAGTGCCTTCATCCACCCACGCTTTAGTGACCAGAACTACCGACCCAAGCGAGAAACGGGGGTCGAGACTACCCGCATAACCTAGTATCCAAAGACGCTTGGCCCCCAATTCGGCGAGTTCTTCTATGGTGCCCGCTGTCAAAGGAGCGCCTATAGGGCCTTTTAGTAGGGTGACGGATCGATTCGAGAAGATCGGACCTTGATGGATGGTCAAGCCTACTGCTTCCATATCCCACCGGGGTGCTTGGGACTCCTGGTTCCCCACATATGATAGGATGACGTCGGGTCTGATGTTAAAGTCTTCCCGAGTGACTCTTCTGGCGGTACAAATGTAGTCGATGAAATGTTTGGCGGTAAAGTGCGGGTCTAAGTCTTCCATGAATCATAGGCTCCTTTATTATATGGCGCTCTCGTTGCTTGGCATCAGTATAGCGCGAGGAACGTAGCCCGGGCCAGTTTTTATGGGAAGCACGGCGTGCCATCATGGAGGGAAGAGACGCACCGCCGTTTTGCAGGAAGGTAATGGGGAATCGGGGGGCCTCGGAGCCCATACCTTGATCGCGGGATACATTCGGATAATTCCGGTGGTTCCAAAAAATTCAAATGATATGTCAGCAATGGCCCGTCTTGGTTGCGGGCCTGAAATGCGTTATGCACTCGGTCATTAAGGATTTCCACAAGGTTGCACACGGTAGTGATAGATTTGGCCTTCGGGCAACTGACTTTCGTATAGCCTTCAGTAAATAGACTCCGTTACCGCGTTTCCCCGCTGCTTTGAATTTGGATCTCGACATTAGTCGGCGTTACCTGTTTCGTCAGGGCTAAAATATCCAAGACCGACATCTTGTCAATGAGGGAATCTTTGTCGCTCTAGGAGCTTTTTGCGTTGTGCTCGAAAAGGCGAGTGTGGATA
>JAKADJ010000449.1 GCA_021820645.1 Bacillota bacterium | reverse complement strand
CGCCACGTCCGCCTGAACACCCGAGAGCAGTTGTCGGAGTAACGTCGTTTTTCCAATCCCGGCCCCGGCAAAAATACCAACCCGTTGACCCATTCCTAAGGTCAGTAGCGTATCAATCACCCGAATCCCCGTGACTAAAGGCTGGTCAATCGGTCTACGGAGCAAGGGAGGAATCGGACGGGTGTCCACCACCCGTCGCGGCCCTCGGATTTCTCCCAATTCATCTAAGGGCCTCCCCGTCCCATCAATAACGCGACCGAGGACCGATGGACCCCAAGGTACCATGCGGGGTCGCCCCGAAGCACGCACCAGTTGACCGGGTTGCAATCCGATAGGTTCTTCATAGGGAGTAAGCAAGACGCGACCTTCGGATTCAAATCCCACCACCTCCGCCATAATGGGATCCGAGTGGCTTTCAATCCAACACAATTCCCCCACCGGAACCTTGGGCCCCCGGGCCACCACGGTGGTCCCGCGAACCGATTCGATGCGTCCGATCGCCGGGAATCTTTTGGCTTTAGCGATCCGCGAATGGACGTTCTCCCAATCCATTAGTCACCTCATTAAGGAGTATCGATAGCGTCGTAATGGGCCCCGCCAACACGCCGCCCCGATCGGTCTCCAGTCGCCATTCGTCTTCTTGCAACATGCGATCCACGACCAATTTTAGGGATTGGATACCGGGGCGAACCTCTTGGATCACGGTCTTCAAGTAGGGCTCCCATTTTGGGGATATAAAGAGGCGCACCGCCTGATCATCCAGTTCCATCAGGGCAGCCTCCAAATAACTAGAAAAGACGGCCGGATCTTTTTCGGCAAGCAGGGGAAAACACCGGACGAGGATCGCTCCAGCCAGGCTCAGCATCTCTTCTTGGTGCAAGGTCTCGGCAAACTGACCGAGCTTGTCTAAACTCACGAGCGGGCTTGCCAATTGAGCCAATATGGTCTGCCATTGCGTACGGCTCTGAGCCAGACCCTGTTCCAGACCTTCTTGGTATCCCTTTTCCCGGGCATTGTGGGTCAGCCGCCGCGCCTCTTCATGAGCTTCCTCGAGAATCGCCTCGGCTTCCCGACGGGATCTGGCGATCATTTGGTCCACGCGCTCAGCCACGGCTTCATCTAATCCCGGCTGGTTCGGGCTAGATTTGGGCAGAATTCGCAGAGCCTCTTGCCCCATGGCCAGTCGGTCTGCTTTGACCACTCTAGACGACAAAGTCGTCACGCTCCCCTCGAGAAATGACCAGTTCTCCTTGATCTTCTAATTGGCGAATGATGTTAACAATTTCACGTTGGGCTTGTTCCACATCGCGAATCCGAACCGGACCCAAAACTTCGATATCATCTTTTAACAACTCCGCCGCCTTTTGCGATAGATTCCGCATCACTTTGGTAGCGACTTCGGCCGCCGTACCCTTTAAGGCCATGGCTAGGGTCTTGTTGTCCACCCGGCGCAGCACCTTTTGAACCGACTTATCCTCGATCTGGACGATATTCTCAAACACAAACATCCGATTGCGAATTTCATCCGCCAACTCGGGATCGAATTCATCGAGGCGTTCGAGAATCAGCCGTTCAGAGGCCCGATCCGCGTTGTTAAGGATCGGAACGATGGCATTAATCCCGCCCGCACCAGACACCTCTTCAGCCGCCATATTGGACAGTTTGGTCTCCAAGAGCGCCTCAATTTCCTTAATCACCTCGGGGGCGGCTCGTCCCATCAACGCAATCCGGCGGGCGACGTCACTTTGAATGTCGGCTGGCAGGGCTGACAATACCTGGGAGGCTTGCATCGGATCCATGTACGCTAACATCACCGCCATCGTCTGAGGGTGCTCATTGAGGATGAGAGCAATGATTTGGTTGGCATCGGCCTTTCTGAGTACATCAAAAGGGCGCCGTTGCAAAAACGTGGTGAGGCGCCGTAAAATTTCGTTGGCACGCCCGGGGTCAAAGGCGCGTTCAAGCATGTCCCGCGCTAGTTCTATCCCCCCTTCGGTAATTTCGATTTCCGCCCGGGAAATTTGGTAAAATTCGTTCAAGACATCTTGTTGGATTTCTCGATCGACGCGTTTAATATTGGCGATCTCCACCGTAATTTGTTCGATTTCCGAATGACGCAAGTGCCGCATCAAATCGGCGGCGTCCTGCGCTCCTAAACTCATCAGCAAAATTGCAGCTTTTTTTGACCCAGGCAAACGCACCATTAGCCCTGTTCCTCCTGAATCCAGGCGCGTAACATCCGCGCCACCCCTTCGGGGTCCGATTTCACGAGTTGGTCCAGATGCATTTTCGCTGCGTCCGCCTTGGTGGGCTCTTTGGATTGACGCATTTCGTTCAGGAGGTCGGCCACCGACAGACGTGCCCCCTCGTCGAGGGTAGGCATCGTATTGCCCGCGGGAGACAACATCGGACGGAGGCTAATCTTTTTTGCCATCCGTCGAATCCATAGCAGCAAGATGAGCCCCGCTACGACTGCCAGCCCCAAGAGGACATAACGGCGTAATGTCTCGGCCGCGGCCGCCTTATTCATCGCCTGCACCGCCGAGTTAACCGCGGCCCGATTGAAGGCTTGGCCCACCACGATTACTTGGTCTCCCCGAGCGGGATTCACGCCGGCCGCGGCAGACACTAAATTCTTGATGGATGTGGCTTGGGCCGCCGTCAGACGCTTATC
>JAKADJ010000448.1 GCA_021820645.1 Bacillota bacterium | reverse complement strand
CACTGGCCGGGAAAAGCACCCGTCGGCATTTTAATATTTACGTGAATGACTCTCTCGATCGGCAGACGTGACCCAACCCAGCATGACCAATGCAATCCCAATACCGAGCCAGTAGAGCGCCATATGTACCTCGTAATAGGCTACGAACGCGGCACCCGCCACATAAAGGACAATGGCACGGCGCTTTTTGCGCCGGACAATCGAGACCAAGCCCGCGAGCCAAATCACTGCGGCGATTCCAAGAAAAATTCCGCGTCCGTGCACCAAAACGTTTGCCACCTGCACCCTCCTGTTCTTCCCATCACGGTCACTGCTTGGCTCTAGGTTTCCGGTTCCTCCCAGTGCTGTGCCCGACTGACGGCACGTTGCCATCCACGATATAAGTGGTCCATAGTAAAGCCCGTTCGGTGAGGCTCAAACCGCGTGACTCCCCCCTCGTCAGTGGGCACGGCATTCGGTCCCGAGTAGAGTCCGCACCCAATCCCGGCTAGGGCTGCCGCCCCGCGAGCGGTGGTCTCCTCCATGGATGGACGCACGATGGTGCCCGCTAGCACGTCCGCCTGGAATTGCATCAGGAAATCATTGCGGCTTACGCCCCCATCCACTCGCAGCTCTTTTAGGGGATATCCACTATCGGATACCATAACGTTTAAGACATCACGCGTTTGATACGCAATCGACTCTAATCCTGCCCGTACCAGATGTGCTTTGTGGGCACCCCGAGTGATTCCTACAATGGTTCCACGTGCAAAGCCGTCCCAATGCGGGGCCCCGAGACCACCGAATGCCGGGACCAGATAGACCCCTTGGGTGTCCGAGACCGATTCGGCCAGCGTCGCGCTAGCCTCAGGCGATAGAATCCATTCCATACTGTCTTGCATCCAATCCACCACCGCTCCGGCAGCAAATATGGACCCTTCTAAGACATACGTCGGTGGATTCCCCGGAATACCGGGTGCCATCGAGGTGATTAACCCATGGGGGGACAAGACCGGTTGTGCCCCCATCTGCATTAAGATAAAAGCCCCCGTCCCGTAGGTGCTTTTCACCATGCCAGGTTGGACGCACCCCTGGCCAAACAATGCCGCCTGTTGGTCGCCTGCCACCCCGGTGATGGGGATCGTGGCCCCCAGCACTGCGGGATCGGTGACAGCCGCCAAACTAGCCGAAGGCACTACCTGGGGAAGCATCGCGGGGGGAATCTGAAACAGGGCTAAGAGCTCCTCATCCCACGTTCCACGGTGAATGTTATACAGCATGGTCCGCGAGGCATTGGTCACATCGGTCACGTGGATCCGACGACCACTCAGCCGATAGATAAGCCAGGTATCGACGGTGCCAAAACAGATCTCTTCGCGTTCCGCACGGTGCCGAAGGCCTAGTCTCGAGTCCAAGGCCCAGGCAATCTTGGTCGCCGAAAAATAGGCATCCATCACCAGCCCGGTGCGTTCTTGGATCCAATCTTGGAGGCCATCTTGAACCAACTGTATACACCGATTGGCGGTGCGCCGACACTGCCACACAATGGCCGGCGCCACCGGCTCTCCGGTGGCCCGGTCCCATAGCAGCGTGGTTTCCCGCTGGTTGGCAATGCCCATGGCTTCAATGTCCTTGATGCCAATTCGGGCCGATTCTAACGCATGAGAGAGGGCCGTCATTTGGCTTTGCCAAATTTCCTCCGGGTCTTGTTCCACCCATCCCGGTTGGGGATATTGTTGAGCCAGGGCTACCTGCCCCGATCCGACTCGGTTAAGGTCCCGATCAAATACTAAGGCTCGGGAACTAGTGGTTCCTTGATCCAGCGCCAAGAGATACCGTGCCGACACATCGATGCCCCGCTTTCCTTCGCATCCGCAACTTGTTTCCTCCCATCGTATCACGCCAGCATCCTCCACCGATCATGTGGATGTGAGGATGCCGTGGCTGGCCCCGCGTCAAAGCGGCGTTGAAGATGCCATCGATTACCACGTCCGGTGTTAGAAACCGTAAAAGTGCGGTATGGTGGAATGGCACGGTTTTCTGGTCTTGGATCACGAAAGGTTTTAAAAATGGACCATGCCAAGCCCCAAACATCGGGTCAAATTTTGGCACGGAGGAGGAAACATGACCAAATCCGCCTGGGTTTTGGGCCTATCTGAATTGATCGGCACGCTTCTTTTAATTGCGATCGGATGTTCTTTTGTCGTATTAGATTTTGCCCCGAGTAGCCCAGTGGTGCATCTGTTACCCGATCCGGGAATGCGTCGCGCCCTCACGGGATTTTTCTTTGGTTGCACCGGAGGCAGTATTGCGCTCTCCAAAGTGGGTAAAGTGAGTGGTGCCCATATTAATCCCGTGGTCACTTTGGCATTTTGGTTTCAAAAAAAACTGTCCGGCCGCTTGGCTCTGGTTTATATGGGGGCTCAATGCTTAGGCGCTATCTTGGGAGCCGCCTTACTGAGCGTCTGGGGAGCATGGGCCCACCAGACCTCCTATTCCGCCACCACCCCAGGACCCTTAGGACCCGGGGTGGCTGTACTGGGAGAGGCCATCACCACGTTTTGTCTCATCCTAAGCCTCTTGTTGTTCGTCAGTCACCGTAAGCTACGGCGCTTTACGCCAGGCATCTTCCCGATCTTATATGCCGTGATGGTCTATCTTGAGGCGCCATGGTCGGGCACGAGTACCCATCCGGCTCGC
>JAKADJ010000447.1 GCA_021820645.1 Bacillota bacterium | reverse complement strand
AGCCCACGGCCGAGGGCAGGCAGCAAGCGGCGAGCCGCTTCAATGAGGATCACGTCGTGGTCGGAGGCAAGCATACCAGCAACTTCGACCCCAGTTAATCCCCCACCCACCACGGCCACACGCTGCGCTTTATGGTACTGCAAAGCCTCTTTGATCCGCGCGGTATCTTCGGCGTTTCTCAAGGGATGGCCATACTCTTGAAGCCCTGGGATAGGCGGCATGGAGGGTGACGAGCCAGATGCCAATACGAGCCAATCATACGCCACCTTACCACCGTCGGCAGTCAAGACCACGGGGGGCGACTGCTGGATGCCAATAGCCGTGGTCTTGAGGTGTTTCACGCGGGTTTCGTTCAAGATGTCGGCGTAGGCTACGACGTGTTGGGAGATGGTGCCGTGCGCCGAAAGAGCTTCGGGCAGTTCCGGAATTAATTCGTGGGCGCTCCCGGGCTCCACGAGTTGCACCCGGATATCCGGAATGTCTTGTAGGGCACCAATTGCGGCAAGGCCCGCATAGCCACCACCTACTACGACTACCTCAACTGACAAATGGGGACCCTCCTTTATCAAAATCTCTAACGGGATGCTCGTAGGCGTGAACGGGAAAAGGTCCCGTGCCGTGAGCGGGCGTCTGATACTTAGCATATAGTCTATTGAATCGAGTACAAAGCGTCTAGCGATACTCCGCTTGCAGTCGACCCCATTCGTCGCAGTGATGACGGAACGCCTCGGCACGTAGTGGATCGAGTGTGGCACAGCGCTCGGAAAAATATGCTAACATATCGGGCGTGAAATGGGAAAGCCCGATTAACAACCCTTGTGCTGACCTAGGACGGAATATGACAAAGAGGATCTGGGGCCAAAACATCGCAGTGGACTTAAAAAGATGGGTACGACTCCCGTAAAACGTCGGCTAGACCGAGCAAAATGACCGCCTGCCTTGGGTTGTGCTCCGTCTAAATCTTATCCGTGGTCATATCACGTTGTGTTGGCGGGGGTTGCAACCGGGGCCCTGCAAATTATTTTTGTTGAAGTTTCTTCCTGGCAGCCTCCACTATTGGCGTTTCAATCTCCTGGGATAATAGATAGCGCCCTTTTTGGAGTTTTGTTAACGGCTTCATGGGTTCTGTCGCCAGCGAGGACACCCGCAATGGGTCAGGATTAACTATGGTATCTCCTGGCCCATTGCGGTGACCGATCTCTCCTCGCGACGATATTCAAATGTGCGAGGAGACGGTCGTCATGAGGCGCGTCATGGTAACGCGGTGGAAAGGTGGCTTGTATCGCTTGGTTTAGGGATTGAGTAGGTAGAACGCGGCCCAAAAGAACCTTGCCAAGACGGCGAAGTCTCAAGGCCGCGTTCTACCTACTCAAATGACGCAACGGGCACGTCTATGCTGATGAGGCGATCAATGGTCTGCCAGCGACGGTCCGGGTGTCAACCCGACGCATCTCGGAATATCGGGCGTATGCCCTGCAGGAATCTGACTCGGAAATCGCGAATGAATCCATACCGGGGCTTTACTGGCCAAATCTATCACCAAGGAGGTCGGGTCAAATATGGACGCCTGGTTGCATCGCGAGACTGTCGAGCAATATATTCGCCGCCAACGGGCGAACCAGGACTATGTCGAGCGTCCCGCCCTCGAGTCGGTAATCCCTTCGCTGTCCGGAATGCATGTGGTCGATCTCGGAGCTGGATCAGGCGATTGGGCTCACCGGGTCTTGCAATGGGGGGCGGACCAGGTGACGGCTGTTGAACCATCGCCTGCGATGCGGGAATTCAGCGTCCCTGACCCCCGTATTCACTGGGTGGCAGAGCTGATGGAGCAGGTGTCGTTTGAGCCCGGTAGCGTGGACTGCGTGCTCAGTATACGCACCTTTCATTATGTTGAATCCTGTGAGCTCGTGTTCACACACATCTACGAGTGGTTACGATCCGGAGGGTCGCTGGTCTTGTCGGTGGAGCACCCCCTCAAGTATGCGAACCGGTCCGGGATGTGGATTCGGGATAACGCAAGCCAAGCCTCTGCGTGGCCGATTGACGCTTACCTCGAAGAAGGACCGAGGCCTGAGGATCGTGAAGGGATAACCCTCACGAAGTGGCATCGTCCCGTATCATTCTATGTCCAGAAGCTTATCGACATCGGATTTTGCCTGCGAGCCGTTCTCGAACCCGACATCACAGACGAAGGACGACACCAACGTCCCGATGTAGCGGCGGAGTTGCGCTGCAGACCCGCCGTTCTGATTGTCCGAGCCGATAAACCCTAAGTTAGGAAGGCTCGGACAATCAGCACGGCGCTTCTTACCGGGCTGTTCCGTTTACTTCGTGTATCATTCTGGCGAGTGACCTCATGCCGACTGAAACGGTTGACCGGTAGATCTCGACCATATTCAGGTCAAGAGGTTGGTTTACGCGCGAACGGTCCGATACAGTTTTCGAGGTAGCGGGACGTAACGCTTAAGGATCTTATGCACGCAATGGCGGAAAGCCTATGGAAAATCCTTTTGTACGCGTGAATGAAAAAGGGGAGTGGTCCGCGTGACCGTCATGGTACTGGGTAGTTACCATTTTTACACGAATCAGAACCTGTTTCGGGTCCATGAGGACGTCGCGACGGCGGATCGCCAGCGGGATGTTGCCGAGATGGTTGACTGCTTGGCGGCCTATCAACCGACGCATGTGGC
>JAKADJ010000446.1 GCA_021820645.1 Bacillota bacterium | reverse complement strand
GGTACACATTCTTAAAAGAATCTTGAAAAATTCTTGGATATTGTTCGCTTTTCTATCGTGCGTATCCTTAATAACTACTGCGGGAATTTGGAGTCCATCTGGATTAGTGTTCGCTAAATTAGTTTTGAAATTTCCCGAAAACGCAGCTGGATTTCAGGTTTGTCGGGTCTCGCTAGGATGCTGGCGGATGGTTCGGGACCTGGTGGCCGGGGATATGGAGTAGATAGCCGTAGCCATAGTGGTTTTCCAACCAGCGTGACGCCATGGGATGTGCCTCGATGGCTTCGCGAATCAAGTAAATTTGTCCATAGAGATCACTGGATTCATACCCAATTTCGCCTGGCCATCCTGCGGCGATCAGCGTACGGTTGGGAATGACCTGATCGTGATGATCGACTAAATAGCTCAGAATCCGAAAGGCATGCGGAGGCAAAGGTTGGAAAGTCTGATAGTGCCAGACCCCCTTGCGGTCCCAATCCACCCAACATCCCGCATGAATCCGTTGTCGTCCATGGATTCCTTCTTGGGGTAGTACCAGCGTCGCTGTCACCAAGTGCAAACTGATAGGGCATCCCGCTTGCGGGGTTGTGAGCATTGGAGCCAACAACTGGAATAGGCGTTCGGGTAGTAACGGAACGAAAACTGCATTAGGGACGCAAACCGGCCCGCAAACTCACGACATGCCCCCGAAAACGAGCCTCGAACACCCAAATTTAAGTGATTTCAGACCGAACGGTTAAAAACGATATTGTCATCGTTTTTTGTGAAAACCGCACTGTGTTTACCTTTGAGACTCTATGGCATTTTCCGTTCCGTTACTACCCGAACCCCAGATACCGCACGTAAAGCCATGATGGAATATTTGGGTACGCGCGCCTATACGGATCATTCTCAAAGTGTGGGATCGAGGCTGAATATTAGAAGATGTTTTCATTACGCGGCTATCCTTCGAGGTCCTCCATGGTGAGCACGTTGTAGGCATTGTGTGGGCTTGAGTACCAATCCTCATGTCGGTGTTTCAGTTTCAAGGCACCTGCGTCGATCCTAGGATTTGAGAAAGAGCCTAATAAAGTTCCGAAAAAGGTTTTGTAAATCGAACATCGCGGCTTTTGCCTCTCGATTGTTGTTTATGACACTCTTAAAAGCCCAAAAGTTGACATGGTTGCCTGTCCTTCATTTGCTGGATAAAATGACCCCAAGAATAAATTTTAGGAAGGAAAACGCCCGAGCTCTTGAATGCTTGCTGAAGGCATTCCCCGGGCGTCCCTACATCACTGTGGTCATTATAACAGCTTATGCGCTCGAAGCGAGCGCCGATCTCCTAACTTTTATGTACGGAGTGCAGAAGTGAACGGTTGCCCGTATTGTGAGGGATCGCTCACGGTGATTGGGAGCCGACCGCGGACGCGGCGGCCACCGGATGGTACACGCCAAATCCTCATCATCCGCCGGCTGTACTGTGAAGCGTGTGAGCGGATTCATCATGAACTGCCTGACTGCTTGATTCCCTACAAACGATACGACGCGGAGAGCCTTGAAACCCTTGCGACGGAGGGGCGTGCGGCCGCGATCGCGGCCGATGAGTCCACCCTGCAACGCTGGGAGGCCTGGTTTAGCGGGTGGTCTTTGTATGTAATCGGATGTTGGGCAGCGCTCGATGCGCGGCACCCGGAGGAAACGAGCGAGGCCCTCCCGTTTTCTCCTGGACTCCCTCGACGGGCCCCTTGGCCGATTGACGCCGCCCCTGGCTGGCTGGCGCACATTGTCCACCGTCTGGTCGCGGCCGCGCTTTGGCCACAGACCCGTTCGGCGTTGGTGACCTGAGACCAACGTTCTACCATAAGGCGAAACCAAGTTCAAGGAGGGTTTTGCCCATGAAAGACCGTGACAAAGCGGAGGCCATCGCCACAGAACGGACGCAACTCATTGCGCCGCTCTTGGGGGATCATGTGGATGCGGCGCTGGCCCGCCAACTCAAAGCCACGATGAGTGCCCAGTCCGGCCTGTCCGAGCGGACGATCCGGCGTTACGTCGCCCGGTATCAAGCCGAAGGATTTCGCGGATTACTGCCCGCGAGCCACCCCGCGAGTGACTCACCCTCGGGTGCGATCGTGCCCGACATTTTGGAACAGGCGATTCAACTCCGCCGGGAAGCCCCGCATCGGAGTGTCCGTCAAATCATCCAAGTGTTGGAATGGGAAGGGCGAGTCACCCCCGGCCAAATTAAGCGGAGCACCTTACCGGTTCAACACCCTAATTCTAGACAATACGCGCACCCCGTTTACCCGAGACCTCCCGCCGGAGGCACTCTATGTGTCGTCCGATCTGGAGGAAATTCTGGGGCGCCTCCACTATGCCGCCGAACGCCAATGGTTTGCGGTGGTGACGGGCGATTGCGGAACGGGAAAAAGCACCGCCATCCGGCGTCTCCAAGCAGCCTTGGACCGGACGCGGTATCAGCTCCTCTACGTGGCCGATTCCAAACTGACTCCGCGGCACTTCTACAAGGGTTTGTTGGAGCAGCTCGGTTTCGAAGCGAAGTTCTATCGGGGGGATGCCAAGCGCCAACTCCATCGGGAAATCGAGATCTTACACGGCGTCCATCACGTACGACTGGTGACGATTGTAGATGAGGCCCATTTGCTCGATCGCGAAATGCTTGAGGAATTGAGATTCTTGCTCTTATGCCGCATCCATCG
>JAKADJ010000445.1 GCA_021820645.1 Bacillota bacterium | reverse complement strand
TGGTTGGTTCACAAGCTCGTGGTACGGCCCCAGGCGGCAGCGATGTGGACTTGTTGGTCAAGGTGCGCCCCGATGTTGTCAGGCTAAGGATCGCGGAGAACATTTCGTCGTGTTAGATCGGAATTGGCCAACGCGAACCGTTCACCCCCAGATCGGTGACCTCTCCTCAAGACCCGAAAACATTCCCACGGCCTCCATTGCGGTCCACCACGAGGACCATCGACATGAGGGCTTGGTGCAACGACTAGTGAAGCGCAACGGGCTATCCCTCCGAAAATCCGACGATTTTCCGCTCCCGCGCAAAATCGGCGGGTCGTTCTTAGGTATGATTGCGGAAATCTACGTGATGAAGCAAATGGGGATACGGTATTCCAAACATTCCGGGTTTGGAATACAACTTTTCCACTTCCCCTGCACCCAGACAAAATTTGGTCGCAAAAGACCAGAGAGTAATGGCCTCGACACGACAATTGTGTTTGTGTCTGAAGTGGCATGGAAAATCGTGTCACATACTCTTAACCTGATAACATTGCGGTGTGGCCCGCCGCCGTGGGCCCCGATCATTGGCAGGAGACCGTGAAAGACCGGCACGTCGTCCCTTATGATACGGATGCGACGCCCTGGTACCGGGAATGGACTCTCGACACGCGGCGGTACATCGTGGCTTTCGATGCCCGGCGCTATCATCTCGAAGACACCGCGCAAGCGAAGGCCGTGCAGGACGTCGATATATGGATCGCCGCAAAAAACGCGGAACTAGCCGCGGCCAAAAGGAATCGTCAGCGGGAGATCCTCGAGCGGACCGTGCAGGATCTCCTGCGTCACAAACACCTCTCGGACATCATCCAGTACCACCTCATAAGCCTCACCATTCCCCACCATTCCCCGGGGGCGTAGGTGGGGTCGCCTGCTTTCAGACGAACGCGCCGACAGACTCCTTATCCACGTCGGACATCATTGCCTGGTATCGACGCAAGAATCGCGTCGAAGAAGTCTTCCATGAAATCAAATCGCCCCTCGCCTTACGCCCTCTCTTTGTGACGCGGGCCCAACGTATTCGCGCCCACGTGATGGCGTGTGTACTGGCGTATGATCTCTACAACACCATGGAAGTCCGGCTCCGTCAGCATGACCATCCGGACGCCCTCCACGGTGCTGAAAGCCTTGGCGTCCAGCCAGATCAATCGGCTGCGCGTGAGATCCACGGACCAAACCCGCCTCACGATCACCGAACCCACGCCCCGTCAACGCGCCTATGTGTCGGCGCTCCAGTGTGACGCGGTCTTGGCAGACCGCACCATGCAATCTGTTGTCACCGCCATGAAATCCTGGTTGTAGTCACGAATTTTGAGCCACCCTGTTCAGCAACCCTTGTGTGCCAACGGCTGGCAAATTTGGCGCCAAAGGTTGGGTACAAAACGCTTCAGCGGCTGTCTTGTCCTCGGAAACAGCAGGACGGTTGTGATGTTGTGCTTAAAGGGGATCCCTTAGTGCCCGCCACCGACGAAAGACTTGGAGACAGTAGATGCGTAAGACAATCTTTCTCTCCCGCGGGTATCAACCCCTTTCAGTGAGACGTGACCATTGGATGGCCACGAACATGCTAGACATCAAGGCGTCGCGCCGTCCAAAGGCCAGCTATCAAGGCTACCGCCGTCCAAATTAAGAGGACGATAATGGCCGCACTCAAAGGTACAACCATCTGGTAATCGAATGCTTCCTGTCCCGTCCACACCTGCATCAACGGCAGAAACATCGCGGGGTTAGCTATAGCAATAGGTCCCAAAGCGTGACCTAAAATATTGCTGATGACCAAAACCGCCCCCACAATCAGTGAAAACACCGTCGAGCGGGTAACCATCGACAATGCCAGAAAGATGGCCACAAACGTACCCATCACTAGCAAAGCTAGTCCGAATGTTGCAAGGTCATAGGACCACTGAGGAAGAAGATGAAAGGTTTGCACGGGAACCGATATCTCGCCACCCGCCATTTTAAGACGCAACCCAACAGCGTGAGGGTTCATGGGATTCCCAGTTCCCATCACGGCGGTTGCCATGAGAAAAAATCCCACAGCCAAAACCGCCATAAATGTCCAAGTCACAGTCAATGCAGCGCCAAGTTTAGCCAGATAAACGAACCGCCGCCATGGTGCATGCAATAACAAGCTCCCCACAGTTCCCCCTTCAATTTCCGACGACATCCGATCCCCTGTGAGCCCCAGCGCCACTAACCCCAGCAATAGCATGGTCGTTCCCCCGAAAATCTGGCCGACAATGCGATATCCCCCGTGGTCACTAGGATGATAGATGGTAATGCCATGGGCCAACTGATAGCGGGCGATGGCAATTTGTTGCAATGTGGTGCCTAGTTGCGAACTCGGTGTATGCTTTACCGATGATTGGAGACTCGATAGTTGCTGGCGGACATTCACAGTACCCGGGTTAGGAGGGTTTTGTTCCATTTGCCGCAGCGCCGATTGATTGCCCCGAAGTTCCTCCTCCAACAATTTCTTTGTCTTCCCGTTATGCATGTGGGCCAATTGACTGCGCTCCTGGGCAATCTGGCTTTTTATCTGAGCGATGCCGTTCTGTACTTGTCCTTGGGAGGCTTGATAGTTTCTGTACGCAATGAATGTTCCGCCGACGACAATGACCAGCAAAGCAATGATCAGTGCCCGCATGCGCCGAACCCATAGCT
>JAKADJ010000027.1 GCA_021820645.1 Bacillota bacterium | reverse complement strand
ACTCAGTAAGAGCGGTAACGCATCAGGGCAGGACAACCGAAGAGTTTCGCCTTGCCCCATAGCGTTTTGCGCGGGCTCTTCGGAAGCATAGCACTTTAACATCATCCCCTTGATCCAGACCTCTTCGGCAGTTAAACGCTGCGGAATAGGAGGGGAAAACTGGTGAGACCACCGCGGGAACGACATCTCTTGGGTCCCGATTGGATATTCCTGATTATATTCGGCCCACTCATACACGGGAATGCCGAGGGTCCTGGCTTCCCATTGGACGACTAGGCTTGTGATGTCGTGGTCGATGTGCCCGCCCTCAAAGCCTTGGGTATAAATGAGATCGGGCTCAAGCCAGGAAAGGGTGCTGTGGATTTCGCTCCCCAAGGGGGTTAGAAATCGATGTAGACCGCGATCGGGAAATCCAAGGCAGTGAATGTGATCGGGGGAGATATCAATCAATGACAACGCCTTTTCTGCCTCTTGACGGCGGCGGTCGACAATGTTTTTTAGCACGCGTCCCGAGGCGGTCCAGGACCAACCACGGCCATTGGTGGTAAAAATGACATCAATCGTGGCGCCAGCTTTCCGATGGCGAGAGATAGTGGCACCGACGCCGATGGTCTCGTCATCGGGATGGGCAGCCACTACGACGACACGCAGGGGAGTGGAGTGAGACGGATTGGGTTTGCCAATCTGGCGACCCATCATATGGTTCGGATACCGCGCAAATCCGCGAATCCAGTCTGAGGTTCTAATGACGTGATCCTTCCAATACATGGGCTATACCTCTTTTCGATTTATTGTTAATCCGGGATGGCATGCTGTCGGCTTCTTCTGGTTCGGAGACGGGCCTTTTTGGGCACGAGCCCGAACTGGGGGATGGTTCCCAATACGGAAAGCTCGGTCCATCGCCCGATTTCCGCCTCCGAACCAATGGCGGTATCGAGACTTTCTCGGATGCTGGCCACAAATATAGAGGCCATGATTGACAATAAAAGAGCCAAGAGGTCGACCCGCATCGGATTGGGTGAGGCTTGACTCAACTGGGGTATGGCAGGCGCCGCGACGACAAGAATCGGGGTCCCTATGAGGCTGTCTAATTGAGTTTTAAGCGCATTGGCTGAGGCGTTGGCCAGCACGGCGGCGCCCCTGGGGCTGGCACTGGTCGCCGCCACGCTAAAGAGATTGGTATTGGGGATCTGAGCGGTCGTGACGTGCTGCCTTATGCTCGATTGGGACATGGGCGATGCCAGAAAAGTTTCGGTGAGGTCCAGTACCTGTTGGCTATGAGCCATGGCGGCAAAAGTCTCTGTAAATTGTTGACCCTCGGCGAGGCTCGTGAGGTGACGCCCGGGCACCACCATGACAAGCGCACTACTTTGATACGTCTTGGCAATGAGATAATGGTTGGCCGCTGCAGCACCCAAGGTGCTGATAGTGACCAATCCTAAGCTGATCCCAACATGGCGCCTAATCCTAGCCCCTAACGACACATTAAACCCCTCCTACCACGCTCGTTGTCAACACCCTAACGATAGACGAACGCCGTTGGGGACCGCTATCGCCTCCGGGGGTGAGTGGGTTTGGGTGAAGCCAGCATTATGTATCGGATCAGTGACCGCTCTCCAATCGGTCGCTACGGTTATTCCGGCAATAGGGTGAAACCGCTAATCACCCATTACAGAGGATAGGCAGGTAAAAACTTCTTCGGAACAATGGTAAATGTCTTCATTCATAGGCGATTGGGGCCAGGAGGAACGAATGCCATGCGACACGTCATACTCGGATGTCCGGTGGACGATCTAACCATTGAGGATTTGCTTGACCGAGTGGATCGGTCGTTAGCAGGCGGCGTTCAACAATGGTATACCTCAATCAACGTGGCCAATTGGTATGCCTATACCCATAACACGCGAATAGCAGGACTCATCGACCAGGCGCCTCTCATTAGTGCAGACGGTTGGCCCATATACTGGGCGAGCCGAATTCTTTACGGAATAAATATCCCCCGAATTCCGGCCATGGAGTTTTTCGATGCGGTGTGCAGGACCTTTGGAGGAAACCCCTTACGGGTGTATCTACTAGGGGGCAGACCGGGAGTCCCGGAATTGGCTGGTGCCCGACTGTCCGTATTGTACCCGGGCCTGCAGGTAGTGGGCCAACATGACGGATATTTGATGACTCTGGCCGACCAGGAAGCGGTGTTATCCGACGTTCAATCGTCCGGTGCCGATTTACTGGTCTTGGGCATGGGGACGCCCCATGAACAATCCTGGATTAGCCATAATCTAACCCGGAGTTCCATCCGGTTTGGGTTGGGGATCGGAGGAGGGTTGGACATCTTGGCAGGATTAACTGCTAGGGCCCCGATCTGGATGCAGCGCACAGGTTTGGAATGGCTATATCGGCTGGTTCAAGAGCCTATGCGGCTCGGACCGCGTTACGCGACGACGTCTTTGGCATTTTTCAACGCCTGCGCCCGAGCCGTCCTGTTTAGAACCTTGCACCTGAAGCGCCACAGAGATCGGGCAGAGAGTTCCGTGTCGACAAAAAAGGGGGCATAAATATCATGCGCATGCTCGTGACTGGCGGGGCAGGATTCATTGGCTCGCACGTGGTGCGGGAATTGCTCAAACGAGGACACCAGGTGGTGGTGCTGGACAACCTTAGCACCGGATTTCTGGATAATTTAGAATCCGTCAAGGGTTCTTACGAGTGGGTTCGGGGTGATGTAGAGGATACCCAGGCCATAGAAACGGCGGTGAGAGATTGCCACGTGGTGTATCATCTGGCGGCTTCTGTGGGCAATCAGCGGAGTATTGCAGATCCGGTCCGCGATGCATCGGTCAACCTGATTGGGACGCTGAATGTGCTCAACGCGGCGCGCGGGCACCAAGTGGGGAAAGTGGTGTTGGCGTCGTCGGCCGGAATTTTTGGAGAACCCATCCGATTGCCGGTGGATGAGGATCATCCCACTCACCCGGATTCACCGTACGGGGTAAGCAAGCTCGCCGCCGAACACATGGCATTGGTATATCACCGGCTCTTTGGCCTCGGTACCGTGGCTTTGAGGTACTTTAACGTCTATGGACCGCTACAACGCTACGATGCCTACGGGAATGTGATCCCAATCTTTGCCCGACAACTACTGAGAAAAGAGCCTCTTACGATCTATGGCGATGGGTGTCAGACCCGGGACTTCGTGTCTGTCATCGACGTGGCGCGGGCTACGGTCGCCGCTGGGCTCGTCAAAGAGGCAAGCGGTGTCTATAACATTGGGACCGGGTCATCCATCACACTGAATCAGCTGGTCGCCACCATGCAAGATGTGACGGGAATAACTCCGGAACTGCGCTACGTAAGTCCTCGCCCCGGGGACGTGCGCCACAGTTTGGCCTCGGTCGCTTGGGCCACGCGAGATTTCGACTATGTCCCTACCATGACTTTAAATGAAGGCCTCCAAGATTACTTCGCGTGGTTTTCCCGGTGGGCCGGCTGATGAGAATTCTATTACTAGGAGCCACCGGCATGCTGGGCCATCAAGTGTTGGCCGAATCGGTTAGGAGACATCATCAGGTGTGGGCATCATCACGACGCACGCTACTGGGACCCGATGGCGCGGCGGTGTTAGGGGGCATCGATGCCAGAGATCCGGGTCGATTGCCCGAGTGGATGGATGAGATCGCACCGCATGTGGTGATTAATGCGGTGGGGCTGGTTAAACAACGCCCCGAGGCCGCCTCGGTCGAAGACCTTATGCAGGTCAACGCATGGTTCCCAAGGGCACTCGAGTTTTTCACGGAGCCGCGGGGAATTCGTTTAATTCACGTTAGTACCGACTGTGTCTTTGACGGCCGTCGGGGCCACTATCGGGAAACCGACCTGCCGAATGCGATCGATCCATACGGCCGATCCAAGGCCTTAGGCGAAGTAAACGGGGAGCTGAGTCTTACCCTGCGCACCTCCATTATTGGTCCGGAGCGCGAAACCCAGTTCGGGTTATATGAATGGTTTAGGCATTCCCGAGGGCTGACCGTGAAAGGGTATGCAGAGGCTTGGTTTTCCGGAGTGACCACCTATTATCTATCTCGCTTAATTTTAGATCTGGTCGAACGCTACTCGCTACTGCACGGCATTTATCAAGTGGCATCCGCACCGACCTCGAAATACGACCTATTGACCGCGATTCGCGACCGATTTGGGTGGGACATCGAGATTGAAAGGGATGACACGGTTTGCATCAATCGGGTCTTGGACGGAGGCCGGTTTAGCCGAAGCACCGATCTTAAAGTACCTCCATGGCCCGTCATGATCGAGGAATTGTATCAACGTACCAACCAAACCGCCAACATCGATTAGGAGGAGAGAACAATGGAAACATTGGACCAAGCCCGAGTACTGGTGACCGGAGGGACGGGATCCCTGGGCCACGCCGTGGTACGGCGGCTCATGTCGGGAGAGATGGGGTGCCCCAGTCAAATCACGGTATTTTCCCGTGATGAAGCCAAACAGCACTATATGCGTCTAGAATTTCTACAACGCGCCAAAGCCACGGACGACATCGTGTACGATGAGCATCGCGCCCAGCCGCAATTGCGCTTTGTCATTGGGGATGTCAGAAATTTTGAATCGCTGGCCCATGCCGTTCCGGGGCACGACGTCGTGATCCATGCCGCCGCAATGAAACAGGTTCCGACCTGCGAATATTTTCCGAGTGAGGCGGTGGCCACCAATATCGTGGGAACCCAGAATCTGATTCGGGCCGTCCAACGCTATGGGTCCGGGGTCAACGTGGTGGTTGGGATCTCGACCGACAAGGCTTGTAAGCCGGTCAACGTATTGGGAATGACCAAGGCGGTCATGGAAAGGGTGTTGGTAGAGGCCAACCTAGGTGGTACCGATACCCGTTTTGTCAGCGTGCGGTACGGCAACGTGGTGGCTTCCCGGGGCTCGGTAGTACCGCTGTTGCAAACCCAAATCGCCCGGGGCGGGCCAGTCACTATTACGACCAAGGAAATGACCCGTTTCCTCCTGAGTTTGGATCAAGCGGTGGATGTGGTGTTTGCCGCCATTCGGTCGGCTCGGCGTGGCGAACTCTTTGTGCCTCAAGTGCCATCGGCCCGGATCGTGGATATTGCCACGGCCCTGATTGCTGGCCGCGCGATTCCGATTATTTATACAGGGATTCGACCCGGAGAAAAAATTCACGAGATCCTGGTGTCCGAAGAAGAACGCTTCCGTACGGTAGAGAGGGATGGCCACTACGTGACCCGTCCGATGCTACCGGAGCTCGAGCAGGATGCGGCAGACCCGGTCGCAGTCCTGCCTCATGCCTATTCATCGGAAAACGTATCTTTGTCGGTGCGCGAGTTATCGCGGATGCTAAGACAATTCGCCGATAACGAATCTCGCTTGGATGTTTTGGCATGAAGATCTTAACGGTTTTAGGAACCCGTCCCGAAATCATCCGACTCTCGGTAATCGCGCCATTGCTGGATCAAAGTGCCCAACATACTGTGGTGTATACGGGGCAGAATTTTGACCGTACCTTGAGCACGCAATTTTTTGAGGAGTTTGGATTGCGTGCCCCTGATGAGCACTGGAATATTACCGCCACGCGTTTGGCTCAACAGCTATCCCTAATTTGGGAAAACATGAGCCGGACCTTGGATCGGGTGCAGCCGGATCGGCTGTTGGTGCTCGGGGATACTAATAGCGGATTGGCCGCTTTGGTGGCCGCGCGATCCGGCATTCCGGTCTACCACATGGAGGCCGGTAATCGTTGCTATGACGATAGCGTTCCCGAAGAAATAAATCGGCGGGTCATTGACCATGTAAGCCACATGCTCTTGCCTTACACCCATCGCAGTATGGAGAACTTGGTACGAGAAGGTATTGATCGCCATCGCATTGTGGTGACGGGAAATCCGATCTTCGAAGTCCTACAAAAAAACGAGGCGGGAATTCAAGCTAGCCGCGTCGTGGACCGGTTAGGCTTGGTGCCTAAAGAGTTCTTTTTGGTGACCGCGCATCGTAGCGAAAATGTGGATAATCCGGTGCGCCTTGGGGAGATCTTTGAAGGTCTTATAAAGATGCTGGATCTGTTTCAGATGCCGATGGTGGTGAGTCTACATCCCCGTACTCGGGACCGCTTGAACCAAGCCCGCATGCATTTGCGCCATCCCCTCTTGAAAATGCTGGAGCCGCTAGGGTTTTACGACTTTGTTCGTCTCGAACAAGAAGCCGGTCTGGTCCTAACCGATAGCGGGACGGTCCAAGAAGAGTGTGCCATCTTTGGAGTGCCGAGCGTCACACTCCGTCATGTGACCGAAAGACCGGAAACGATTGAATGTGGGAGCAACATCCTGGCGGGAACCAAGCCGGAACGCATCTTGGAGGCGGCGACATTAGCTATGACTCAGGCCGAATTTAGGTGGCAACCGCCGTCCGAGTACCTGGTTCCGCACGTCTCGCAAATCGTGTCTCGGGTCTTGTTGGGAGAGTCGTTATGGCACTGACCGGAACTCCGAGCCGTCTAGAACAACATCGCCGTCCGAAGAGTCAAAGAATAGTCTGGTTTAAACAAGTTGGGTTAGCCGTGGTGGGCGGCCTGGCTATGGTGGGTGCAGCGGCGGTTATTATTTACGCGAGCACCGATGCCCGGACGCTGATTCCGATGGCTTTAGCGGGACTCCTGGGCCTCGGGATTATGTTGGTGTTGTTCGTGCGCTTTGGATCGGGTTTTACGGTAGCCTGGTTTTTGGTGTTTATGGCCCTTACCATTCTGTTTAATCGCCAGTTTGCGCACATTGCCCTACCGCGCCCCCCTCTCTACGTGACCGAGGCCACCATGGGCCTGGTTACGGTGCTGCTATGGATGCATAACGATTTAAAGATTCCGCGGTCCATGCGTAAGTGGTTGGTCTGGGTGGGGCTGGTGATGGCCGTAGGTATTGCTTTGAACGGCACAAAATTTGGCTGGTTGCCGGTACTACGAGATAGCGCCGAGCTTTATTACGTATGGATGGTTCCCCTCTCGTATTCGATTCTACGCCTCGTAGGCCCACACGTTCGTCGGGTGCATATTGAGTGGGGGCTAGCCGTCGCGGCCTGGATAGTACCTTTGGTGTACTTCGTGACGCGGCATTCCCAATTGCCAGCCGATTCCGAAACCGTGTGCGGGATGCTCATGGTAGCGGTGCTCGTCTGGGACTGGATGTCCGTTCCGAGCTTGGTGATGTGGCCCACAGTAGCGCTGGAACTGATCATGGTGTTGCACTGGGGGGCCCGCGGTCCGTGGGTGGGTCTAGGTTTTGGGGCGCTGATGCTGTTGTGGCTACTCAAAGACGCCCGTCAAGAAGCCAAATCCCGCGTCTGGAGAAGGGCCGTCTTAACATTAGGGCTCGTAGTGTGGGGCGGGCTGGTGCTCTGGACCGTAGATCCTCATCTCTTGGGACACATTACCCACGATATTTCGAGTTTGACCACGACCCAGGGGTCCTACAGCCAAGTGGCTAACAATCGATGGCGGCTTATTATCTGGTCCGAAGCTTTGCGCCAATTTATGGGGAATCCGGTGGCGATTCGGGTCGGGCAAGCCTGGTTTCCCGTGCAGCTCATCGCCTTAGGGTACGGAGGTTGGAATGAGTCGATCGGCTACGGCTTAAACACCGTGGCGGTATCCAACTCTTACATTCAAATGCTGCAATGGTATGGGATCTGGGCCGTAGTCGGGATGGCCGGGATTGTGGTCGGAGGCGTCCGCCGCATTTTGGGACCAAGAAACACCGCGCAAATGCTGGTCTTGTCATTCTTGGCCATGTGGGCGGTAGTCACCGGGGTAGAAGTCGTGTTGGAAGGTCCCTATATGTCCTCGGTAATCTGGTGCCTGATTGGTTTTTGCTACTACTACCCCGAATGGCAAAGGATCCAAAGGGCCAGGGCAGGTGACTTGTCGTGAATAAGGCCTTGACCGTGATTCTAGCTGGGCCCTTGCCGCCCCCCATCGCTGGTCCCGAATTGGTGACCGAGACCTTCTTGCAAGAAGGGCCCAATCATAACATTCAGTACATTTTTATTGATCTCACGGCGTCCAGCAATGCTTCGCGGGCCCGGTGGAGTATTCGTAGCGCCATGCGTGGCCTGGGCCAGGCATTGCGCTTGGTTCGGATCGCCTGGAAATCTCGCGACCAAACCAAAATTTTACATATGCCGCTATCTCAATCCAACACCGGTGTGGTCCGCGACCTGGTGCTGGTCGCCCTGGCGCGGATGCTAGGATTAAAGATCGTACTGCAATTCCACGGCGGTGACTTCCGTCAATTTTGGTTGCGCTGCCGGTATCGGGGGGTGGTGGCCCAAACCCTTTCCAAGATCGATAAGCTTTTAGTTTTTGATCCTCTGATGAAATCTCAATTTCCGTTCGTGCCGGTCAACCGGATGGCTGTTTTGCGCAACCCGGTTCCTGGCACATGGATCCAAGCATGGCCCCAACTACCGGATCGGGTTGGGCAGCGAGAATCACTTCGGATCCTCTTTGTGAGTCACATTTCGGTGGCCAAGGGATTCCTCGATCTGATCCGAGCGCTATCAGATTTGCCCGGATCTATGGATTGGGAGTTACATGTGGCGGGGGACCGCATCGATTTCGAGCGCAACATTGTGTGGACTGGCATGGACATGAATCATGGCTGGTCTCGAGCGCTAGAGATCATGTCGCGGTCGCATCTCACCGAGCGGGTGACATTTCACGGGGTCATCACGGGTGCCACTAAGGAGCACCTCTTTGAGCAAGGCCACGTTCTGGTGTTGCCTTCCTATTCCGAAGGGTTGCCGCTGGTGGTGCTTGAAGCCATGTATGCAGGTCTTACCGTCATCGGTACCAAGGTCGGTGCCATGCCGAGTTTGCTTGACCCATCATTTCTCATTAATCCCGGGGATACCAAAGCCCTCACGCGGAAATTAGCTGATCTCGATCCGGCGCGTTGTGCCGTGTGGGGCCACGACAATCGAAGACGGATAGAAGAGGGCTATCTTCCGGGACAAGTGGTAGCGCACTTACGGACCCTATATGAAGAATTAAGTATTCGGCATCCACCCATCAATCTCCTCGACCGTAAATCGGGCCAGGTATCCATCAAGACTCGCGGCCCGACCTAATAGGTCTACCAAAGGTGTCATTAAACTATAAGGAGAGCCATTTCATGGATAAGCCTCTACTCTTTTCGTTCTGCATCAGTAGCCGGGGACGTGCGTCACACATTGGAAAACTGCTGAAATCAATTAGTGCTGTAGGGTCCATACTTGAAAATAACTATGAGGTCGTCGTCGTCGACCAAAATCCAACGAGCCCATTAGGCTTGGAGGTCGAGCCTTATCGCCAACTTTTGCCCGCCATCCAATACATTGCGCGGCCCGATGACGTGGGGGTAGCCAAAGGCAGGAACTCTGCGGTGCAAGCTTCCAAAGGGCTTTGGATTATTTGCATTGACGATGATGCCCAGATCAACCGGGGGTACGCGGAGGCCTTAAGAGATATTGGATTAAGTGCAAGCTCGGGTGGGGTGTTTCTTGGTCGTACCGTCGATCAACGTCAGCACTGGACGGGAAAACGATTACCACTCACCATGCGACGCGTCACACCCGTCACGGCGTGGACTTATAGCGGGTTTCCAGTGTTTCGTCGGGATTGTCTAGAACGCATCGGGGAATTCGATGAGCGCCTAGGAATGGGTACATATTTCGGGGGGGATGAGGACACCGATTATGCCATCCGTAGCATGATAGCGAACATTCCCGTGACCTACCAACCCCGATTGGCTTGCCTGCATGTCGCAGAAGTGCCCGGGCACAACAAGGTGCTAGGTATGGCGCGCGCGCGCGGGGCTCTCTTACATAAATATCGGCATACCGCAGTGGAACGGATGTTGTCCAAGGCGCTCGGACGCTACGTGATCGACCTAAGAGTAAAACGCTCGGTGCAAAGGATTTTGGGGGACGAGCTCAAGGTCAGCGAAAAAACTGTGATCTTATCTGGTATCACAGAGGGATACTTGGAATGGGGCCATCGTTATGTTGAGTAGCCCATATCCTAAGGTGGTCCAAGTGGTTGGCTCGTTAGGAATTGGCGGGGCCGAACAAGTAGCCATGGCTATCGCGATCGGGGTACGGCAAAGGGGATGGGAATCCATCGTGGTGTCGGCCACCGGCCACCGCAACCTTGCCAAAAATATTGCGGCACTGCAGTCTAACGGTGTTCAGGTGAAAATAGCTCCCGATAACTTGATAAGGAAACTCTATGATGCGCATCAAATGACTCGCGAGTGGCGCCCAGATCTGATCCACGTTCACACCGAACTCCCCGAACTTCTGGGCATGGCGATGGCTATGGGGTCGTCTAAGCTTGTTCTGGTTAGGACCATTCATAACCACGTGCGATGGCCTGGCCATTCGCTTATGCGTCAGATGACAGACGTCTACTATCGGACGCGGGCTTATCGCCAGTACGCCTGTTCTGCGGCGGCCGTCTGGTCTAATTCGCCCGTCATCGTCAACGGCGTGCCATGGACCAACGCGAACCCGGATAAGGACCGCCATCTGGTGTCATTCGTCGGAAGATTGGAAGCACAAAAAAACCCCGCAGGTGTCATCGAAATCGTTCGTCGAGCCCGAGCCAGCATACCCGCGTTGCATCTGCGGATGTTGGGTGGCGGCCGACTAATGGGAACTCTTCGGCAAGCATATCGGGACAGTTGGATTGAATGGCTAGGGCCCCGAGACGATGTCGCGTCTCACATCGCCGAGTCACAGGTTGTGGTTTTCGCCTCTCAGTATGAAGGATTGCCGTTGGTCGCCATCGAGGCTTTGACCCAACTGACAGCGGTGGTGGCACCCGCCATACCGGGATTTCAAGGGCTGGATTGGGTCACCCGCTATCGAACGGGCGATTACGAAGATGGGGCGAGAAAACTCCTGGATGTCCTCCGCTCCAGCGACGTGAACGACCTCATGGTGAAGCGCGACCGACATGAATCCCTATATTCGCGGGATGCAATGGTAGATCAGTATCTTAAGCAGTACCAAGGCATGTTAACCATGCGATAGGGCTGAAGATTGATGCAATTCGTCACGTGAAATGGGTTGGTATGGTTCTTGGAATATATGGTGGGCCCTGGAGTAGTTTAGAAAATCATGGATTATCTGCATCCGTTGGATGGTACAGGCGACACATGACCTTCCGATTATCCGTTACGAATACAATATCCTTCGTGTTATTTTTGTTTATATACGGATTTAAAATGTCTTTTTCATATCGCCAGGTCAAGGCTAAGCGAAAAGCTAGGGTGCGACAAGTCTCCCTACCTAGCTGTCCTTTAAATTGTTTGCCCATGCTCTTCAATAGGGCACGTTTCAATATTCGGGAGACACGGATTAAGCGGGGCGTCGAGATGACCAAGGTAATGTCAGCTGAGTTTACCCACTCGGCAGCGATGCCATCTGCTTCGCAAATCCATTGATCTTGCTGCATTAAATTTTGTAGATAATGCTTTCTGTCCTTATGGGTGAGGGAATACACATCATCCCCATCTAGGTCATACCACGGGATCCGTAACGTCGCCGATAGGATACCTGCGGCAAGTGATTTACCGCTGCCTGTTCCTCCTACGACGTAGATGCGACGAAATTTCTGCACTAAGATGTTATCTGTGCTCATGGAGTTAGGGCACCCCCGTAAGGTCTATAAGATCAAAAGCTCCGTGAATTGCGGGACGCCAGAAGGATGTCAAAATTTAATTTGGTAATACCCGGAGATGGCAGCCGCAGACTTTAGCATATGGCGCACCTCGCTATCTTCATAGGATTGGCCGTTTCCTGAGGTGCCCCGCACTCGTATCGCGCGACGAAAAGACGGGATCCTCAGCGGGCCAAGAACCTTGGCGTAGGCTCGGCCAAGAATCCATTCGGGATTGTCGGAATCGGCATGTACATTGATAAGGTGGCGACAGTAGAAGTCCCGGTCCATTTTATAGAAGCGAGTGTCCGCCCATCCATGGTGCCTCACCGTACGCTCTGAAATCACTACGGGATGATTAGCCGAGGACCGTGAAAGAGTTTCAAAATTCTCAATGATGAGCCGACCGGTTGCTTTGAAGAATCCTGGTGTATTCGTCAAAACCCGAGAATTCTCAATAGCATATCGTAAAATTTCGCCCTCCCCATAGCCGCGGCCTTTGGATCGTGTTTCTTCGTTACCTGGATAACTTAGGATCTCCAGATCTTTCTGCGCTTTTCGGGCTTGATCGAGGACCAGTGAAAAGTCAATGGGGTATCCACTATTTTCGCACCATACTATTTGCCTGACGCTAGGTCGACTTAACCAGAAATTCAAGGCGTCGCGATATTGATACCACCGTCCCAAAGGGTCGGCCAAAGCGAGTTTAGGTAACGGAGCGGGTTCAATGGTAGCCGTAAGGACGACGGGTAGTGGGGTTCTAATCATATTCTTGCATACCTCCATTTATGTCTTTTGGACTTTATAATAAACCGATGTTTTGCTATAAAAAACCATCTTGTAGGGGTGATCGTCTGGTGATTTTTCTCACCTCCAGTCCCCGGATGCCGATCCGGGCTCTAGTGCAGTCCGGGCCAATCCTGGACATCGATGGTATGGTTGCAACTTCAATTAGTGCGTGGACTTAGGTGTCTTATTAAGACGGGATTGCGGAACTAGGACGCGTGCCGCCCGTCTTATCTGATGAGGCCTCACGGTTCGAGTAATGAGCAGTCCCAGGCTATACAAAAGGGCACCCAACACAATGCTCTCGAAAAAGTTTAGGCGTCGGGATAGTAAGTCTAGGCCCGCGAGCATAAACCCCGAGCTTGCTGTCACACCCAGGAGGGTGCGCGAGGAAGGTCCGTACCATCCCAACTGACGATACATGTGGTACATCATGTATGCGAGGTTTGCTAGCTCCGTCACTAAGATTGAGGCGGCAGCTCCGATGTCTCCCCATAATGGGATGGCAATGAGATTAGCGACCAGGTTTATCATCGCCCCCCATGCGATTCCTTTGGCAAATCGCCGCTCCTGATTTCCTGCCACGAGCACCGAGCCGTAGTGCAACGTGGCCACAGTCGCCCCCCAACTCCATAAGAGAATGCGTAGAACCGGGGCCGCAGCACCGAATTGGCTTCCAAATATCGTCCGGATAATGGGGCCGGCCAGCCAACTTCCCCCAAGCATGATAGGCATCGTGACCAGCGTACTGACCGACAAGCTATTACTTAATTGCGACTTTAATCGGTCGGTATCCGTGAAATAGAGGCGGGTGGCCAAGGGGAAGATAATTTGGTTGTATACGGTGGTGAAATTCGTAAGAAAAAGCACGAGTTTATACGCGGCATTGTAATACCCTACGACTCCCAAGCCATCCCAGTATCCCAAAAAAATTGTATCGACGCTGCTATAGATCTGCATCATGGCGGACGCGGTGGTTAATGGCAACGACCGACGAAAGATTGACCATAAACGTGACCAGGATGGGCTCCAGCGTATCGGCGTCACCTTGTGGAACAACCACCACTCCACAATCACCGTGGCCAAGGTTCCCACTGCCGCGACCGCAGGGACATCCAGCAGGTTTTTGGGACCATGGATAAGCAAGAACACCAGGCTCACCCGAATGAGAGTCCCGATGATGTTGGCAATCACATTAAAGTCCGTTCGCTGGATGCCGACACTAGCCCACTGAGGCGACAAGGAATTGATCAATACTTGAAGACCTGATATCAGTAAGATGGCCTGGACGGTCGGGGTAAGCGTAAATATTGGGGTAAAGAGCCAAAGCAAAGCATAACTAGTCAAGGCCAATCCCGCCGTCAGGTAGGCGACATCCCCGACAATGAGCCCCTGGCGAGCGAAATCCCCATCGGCCTTGGAGATTTCTCGGGTGGCCATGGTAGGGATTCCTAACGTCGACGCCAGACCAAAATATGCGGTGATGGCCGCGGTAAATCCAATGATGCCAAAGTCAACCGGCCCTAGTACGTGCGCCATATAGATGGTGGCAAAAAAACTCATCGTACTTTGAAGTATTTTACCAACGCTCAGAATCCCAGTGCGTTTGACAAGGGCGACGTTGCTATCTATTGCCATGGCAATATCCTTTCCCAGGGATACTACCTTCATCTTAGTCGTAGGGATTGGGCGACACATCACCCGTCCGCGATGATTGCAAAGGTCACCCTTAAGTTCTCTCTTGACCGCTCATTTCACCCGGTTTACGGTTAATTTGGGGCGATGACTGGTGCGGATATTACTGGTTAGTGCGGCGGTGGGCGGCCGTGGTGGGATTCAACGGGTAACATCCCTGGTGGTTGGAGAACTGAGTGCTCGGGGTCACCAGTAGAAACCCATCTATGCGGGGTTTGGCGTGGTTCTGGTCGAGGCTCTGGTGCGAGGCGTGCCGATTGTGGCCAGTGACTGCCCTCATGGACCCCGAGACATCGTCCAACCGCAGGTTAATGGGTGGCTATTCCCGCCGGGCGATGTCGTGGCGCTGCGCGATATTTTATGGAACATCGTCA
>JAKADJ010000444.1 GCA_021820645.1 Bacillota bacterium | reverse complement strand
CATTGGTCGGTCATCACGCGTCGACATCTGCGACGCCGGGTTAGCCGTGCACTGGGTTCATCCCTAGGCAGTGACCCTTCTGACGTCAAAGCGATCGGCGTCCATTACCTTAACCCAGGCGGCAATAAAGTCACGAACGAACTTCTCTTGATTATCATCCTGCGCATAGACTTCCGCCACGGCCCTTAAGGTGGCGTTGGATCCGAACACCAAGTCCACCATAGTGGCCGTCCGCAATAGCTCGCCGGTCCTTCGGTCGCGTCCCTCGAAAATGCCGTTCGAGACGGGGTGCCATTCGATGCCCATATCCAGCAAATGGACAAAGAAGTCGTTGGTTAAGGTGCCGACGCGATCCGTAAAGACGCCGTAAGGGGTGTTTCCATAGTTGGTACCGAGCACCCGCATCCCACCCACCAGGACCGTCATCTCCGGCACCGTCAGGTTAAGTAACTGGGCCTTGTCGATTAAAAGCTCGGCAGCCCGCTCCTGATATTCTGGTTTAACGTAGTTTCGAAACCCATCGGCGAAAGGCTCCAGCACGGCCATGTTGGTGGTATCGGTCTGCTCTTGGGTCGCATCTCCACGACCAGGGGTAAAGGGCACGGCCACATTAATGCCGGCATCACGAGCGGCCTTTTCTATCGCCGCACACCCTCCCAGCACGATCAAATCCGCCAGGCTTACCCGCTTATCCGAGAGACTTTTAATCCCGCTTAAAACGGACAACACACGGCTTAATGACTCCGGCTGATTAACCTCCCAATGACGTTGCGGTTCCAAACCGAGTCGGGCTCCATTGGCGCCTCCGCGCATGTCCGATCCGCGAAAGGTACTGGCTCCGGCCCATGCGGTTTGCACCAATTCACTCACCGTGAGGCCCGAATTTAAAATGGCGGCTTTCAATTGGCCCAGATCGGCGTCGGTCAAATCTGTCGTCATCGCCGGAATGGGGTCTTGCCAAATAAACTCTTCGTCGGGCACTTCCGGACCGAGATACCGGGATCGCGGACCCATATCCCGATGCGTGAGTTTAAACCAAGCACGCGCAAAGGTGTCCGCTAGTTCCTCCGGATGGGCGTGAAACCTTCGGGAGATCTTAAGATATTCGGGATCCGTCCGAAGCGCGATATCCGTCGTCAACATCATAGTCGGCACCCGTCGCGAGGAATCTTGCACATCCGGTGCGAAGTCTTTGGATCGCGAGTTCATGGCCGCCCATTGATAGGCGCCCGCAGGGCTCTTGGTAAGTTCCCATTCGTAGCCAAATAAGAGGTCAAAATATCCGTTATCCCACTGGGTCGGGTTGGCGGTCCAGGACCCTTCAAGCCCGCTTCCAATGGTGTCACGACCTTTGCCCGTTCCGTACTGACTCTGCCAGCCGATACCCATCGCTTCGGTGGGGGACGCTTCGGGCGGCGGGCCCACCAGGGACGCATTCCCCGCACCGTGTGCCTTCCCAAACGTATGCCCACCGGCAATTAACGCCACGGTTTCCTCATCGTTCATCGCCATCCGGGTGAACGTTTCGCGAATGTCCCCGGCCGCCGCCAGGGGATCGGGCTTGCCATTCGGACCCTCGGGATTCACATAGATGAGGCCCATTTGTACCGCGGCCAGGGGGTTTTCTAATTCACGATCGCCCGAATGCCGCTCGTCTCCGAGCCACTCCCGTTCCGAACCCCAATTAGTCTCGTCGTCCGGTTGCCAAATGTCTTGGCGTCCACCCGCAAACCCGATGGTCTTGCCGCCCATTGACTCAATCGCGACATTGCCCGCCAGCACGATGAGGTCGGCCCATGAAATGTTGTTGCCATATTTCTTTTTGATCGGCCACAAGAGCCGGCGTGCCCGATCCAACAACACGTTGTCCGGCCAACTATTGAGGGGGGCGAACCGCTGGGCGCCGTGCCCCGCTCCACCCCGGCCGTCGCCGATACGATAGGTGCCCGCCGCATGCCACGCCATGCGAATAAAGAGGGGACCATAATGTCCGTAGTCCGCTGGCCACCAATCTTGGCTATCAGTCATCAGATCCCGGAGATCCTTTTTGAGTGCTGCATAATCCACCGCGTTAAACGCTGCAACATAATCAAAATTTTCCCCGAGTGGGTTCGACTTCGAATCAGGTGGGCGTAGTACACCCACATTTAATCGATGAGGCCACCAGTCTCGGGTTGACGTCCCGCCCAATGGACGCCCTACACTTCCATGCACCACAGGGCACTTGCCAGGGTCTTGATTATCCACCAATATCGTCCCTCCCTCTCCTTGGCGATACTTTATACTTAATCTAAATATAGTATAGGAATCGTGCGAAGGTCAAGCAGAGATCGCACCGAGCAGAAGCTCCTCATTCTGACCATGGGGCCATTTGTCCGCCTTGGGTGGACAGCGGCCACCCAGGGGACATCGGCAACAAAATCTCTCGGGGCGAATCGCGAATTACGCTATCAAAAATCAGGGTTCGACCGCGTTTCCGGTCTACACGGCAGAGGATCCCTCTGTTATAAAACTAACCGTCGCGAACGGATTCTCTGGGAGACAGGTTATAGAAGAAAAGGTCTTGCCGCCCTACCGCCCGCCCTACTTCCTTAGCGAGCTTGGGAAAAGAGACAACGAGGCGGACCACAATCGGTACGATTAGGGCAATCCGACGAGGAACTAGAGAGGGGAATCATATGACCGTTAAAACGCGGCTGCGCACTCGGGG
>JAKADJ010000443.1 GCA_021820645.1 Bacillota bacterium | reverse complement strand
CGCCCTGCTTGGACCTTTCAGCCGTGAACTGGTGTGGCTTGTTGCAGCCCTCACCGGTTTATCTAGTGGGCTTTATTGGCTGTCCCTTTATGCGGGAGCCACAGAATCCGTCGAACCCGAATCAGCGAATTGGTATAACGCCTGGATCGGTATATTAGAGAACGTTTTCGCCGTACTCGGCCCACCAACCGCCGCCGCCGTCATCCAAGGCTTCCCGGCCGGGATTGGGTTCCGTGTTGTGTTCGGCGTGGCCATGGTGATTCTAGCCTATGCCTTTGCCCTCAGTCGTGACCATTCCCATCGAAAAAATCTTCTTCAGGCCACCGAACCGGTGCCCATCGTCTTACCTCAACCCGTGTGGTCCCGGCTTCAATGGGGTCTGGCGGCGCTTGGATTTCGCGACGGTCTCCTATTCTTTGTACCCGGACTTTATCTCTTTATCGTGACCCACTCGGCCTTATGGTTAGGGTGGTATTTGGGACTGCAGGCTGGTGTGCAAACCCTGGTCTTCTGGTTTCTCGCACGCCACCCGCGCTTATCCTCTTCCCAAGGGCTATGGTGGCTGGCGCTTAGTCTGTCGGTGCTTGCTGGCCTACCATTTTTCTTGGTGCGCCCGGCCGTCGCCATATTTGTCTTAGGAATCCTGGTGGCGCTGGCCTACCCGATTTATAAGGTGCGGATTGAAGGGTTTACCCTTACGGTAATCCAGCGGGCTTCGGAAGATGCTAGTGAGCGGCTACGCATTACCAGTCTTAAGGAGCTCTGGCTAAATCTCGGGCGCATGGCGTCTTTTTTAGTGCTCATCTTGGCCATAGTGGCATTTCATCGGATCCCGTCCACCCTCACTGGGTCCTTGGTGGCATGGCCACTAACCACCCTATTGGTGTATCTAAGCTTTGGCCAGTTAGGCATGGTGGGCACGGAGCAGTAGACCCAGCTGGGCGCGGTCGGCCTATTTCACGTCCGCGGTCTCATCGGGCACCCCCGCTAGATTTCGGGATTCGGGGAGTGACCCAACACTGAACCGTGAGCATCGCGAAAGTTCCCATCCAGAACCCCAAAATCAACACGGCGGGGTAGCCTAGTAGATACCTGTTCCATGCGGCCGCTACGATCGATGCAGAGAGATGGTACGTAGCCCAACCGAGCACAACAAATAGCAGCAAGAGAAGAGATGGCCACAAAACAGGACCAGAGCCTAGCAGCCGGTACACCAAAAACGCCATACAGGCTTCTCCTAGCCCAATAATAAGAAGCGTCGAATTCAGGTGAGAGGTACCGACAACCGATGGATCCGCCCCAAACACGCGCCATGTCGTCGTGGCTAATAGTTCCATGCCGATGGCACACGCGCTAAGCGCGATGACACCCGCAATGAGCCCCCGTAGCATCGCACTCCCCTCCCCGACTCTCATCACAAACTACACGCTTCATGCCGCGATTATTAGATCATACGCACGATGGATTGTCAGGTGTACCGCGAACGTTCGGGGACATCCAGGAAAATATTAAGGGGCCTGGAATCTACTAGTGGGCACAGGGCAAGATTCTTAACAGTTGAGCGGCGAGGACGCCAGAGGGACTTTGGCTCCACACCCCGAAACAAGCCCGCCCAGCACGATAACCGAAACCAGAGGGTTTGAACAGTTTCCTTAAATGTTGTTTATATTTGTCTAATAATGTAAAATCATGATATGGAACGAAAATTGGTGAGTATTCACTAAGCTGCGCAATTTTTGGAGGTCACCCCGACGACCTTGCGTCGATGGGAGCGAGAGGGACGGCTCGTACCGGATGGACGGACTCGCGGCGGGGATCGGCGCTATGATCTGAATCGCTTGGGATCCGAGCCTCAAGGCTCGGACAATCCTGATCGCAAAACCGTGGCCTATGCGCGGGTGTCGAGTCCTGATCAGAAAGACGATCTCGACCGGCAAAAGCAAGTGCTCGAGCTCTATTGTGCTCGCCAAGGCTGGACCTTTGAGGTTATCGCCGACCTCGGATCGGGGATGAACTACCATAAGAAAGGCTTGAAACGTCTCTTAAATGACATCCTCGCCGACCGGATCGGTCGGCTGGTCGTGATCCACAAGGACCGTCTCTTACGCTTGGGTGCGGAGCTCGTCTTTGCGATCTGCGAAGCCCAGCACGTCGAAGTACTGATTCTCAATCAGGGCGAAGACACGACCTGTGAGGAAGAGTTGGCGCCGGATGTCTTGGAAATCATCACGGTCTTTTCGGCCCGACTCTACGGCAGTCGTTCGCGGAAGAACCAAAAATTGTTGGACGGCGTGAAACACACCGTCCAGGAGGCGTCGTCACGATTCTCGCCCATAAAATTGCCCTCGACTCCAACGATGTCCAGGAGACGTATTTCCGCAAGGCGGCGGGAATTGCGCGGTTTTCCTACAACGGGGCTCTCGCAGAATGGCAGAAGCAATATGATGCGTGGAAAGCCGATCCATCCTTGTCGAAACCCTCCGACGCCGCCCTGCGGCGTCAATTGAACGCCATCAAAGGGGACCAGTTTCCCTGGATGTTGGAGGTCACCAAGAACGCACCGCAGATGGCGATCAGGCACTTGGGCCAAGCGTTCAAGAATTTCTTTGCGGGGGTAGCCGAGTATCCGATGTTCAAGAAAAAGGGCCGACACGACAGCTTTACGCTGACGAATGATCAATTTGCCATCAAAGACCGGAAGGTGCATATTCCTAAATTAG
>JAKADJ010000442.1 GCA_021820645.1 Bacillota bacterium | reverse complement strand
TCCCGCCACATGGGATACCGTGCCTACGATGCCTAAGACCACTGGATCGACCATATGGAGATCTAAGAGCACATGGGATGGATTATTATCGGCCACCAA
This sequence comes from Bacillota bacterium, assembly GCA_021820645.1. The sequence goes on along the minus strand of JAKADJ010000442.1, from coordinate 2,622 downwards.
TCGCCCGAATTCGGCCACCGAGGTGACAACCCGTGCCTCGACTCCGCTAGCTCGAGCGAGCGCCTCGACCCGAGCCGCAAAAAATAAATCTTCGACAAGTGCCACCATCATTTCACCTGCACCTCCCGATCTTTGGTGACGCCTAACCCGATGGGCCGAGACACATCAATTTTCGGACACCACTGGCTCACAGCGCACTGCTCGCAACGAGGCCGAGCCGCTGTACACACGCGACGCCCATGCAGAATAAGCCAGTGGTGAGCCATCGACCAATATTTTTTCGGCACCAACCGCATCAGGTCTTCCTCGGTCGCCTCAGCCGTTTTGGCGCTACTCCATCCGAGTCGATGAGCCAACCGAAACACATGAGTATCAACCGCGATGGCGTCCACCCCAAAGGCATTGGAGAGGACTACATTCGCCGTTTTGCGTCCGACTCCTGGCAGGGACATGAGGGTCTCCCGATCCTGGGGAATCTTACCGCCCCATTGTACCGCGACTCGTTCCGCGGTGGCCTTAAGGTTCTTAGCTTTCGTATGAAAAAGACCACAGTCGCGAATCAGATCCTCTATCTCTTCCACCGATCGAGAAGCCAAGGATACGGCATCGGGGTACTTGCCGAAAATTCTGGGCGTAATCAGGTTAACCCGCTTATCCGTGCATTGTGCGGACAGCATCGTCGCCACCAAGAGTTGCCACGGCGTCTCATGAACCAATTCGGTGGTCGGATTGGGATAGAGTTGATCCAACGCCGTAAGGATGGGCCGCACCACAGTACGGCTCATGTTTTTAGATCACTCACCAGAGGAATCAGCTGTTCCACATGACCCATCACCTTCACCTTACGGAACACGTGGCGGATGATCCCCTCCTGGTCGATGATAAACGTTGAACGTTCGATCCCCATCGTCACCTTGCCGTATAGATTCTTTTCTTTATACACGCCATATTGCGCCGCAACCTCACCCCCTTCATCCGACAACAGCGGGAAAGATAATTGATACTTGGCGATGAATTTCTGGTGGCTCGCCAAGGTGTCCGTACTCACTCCAAACACCTCGGCATTCAGATCGCGAAACTCCATAATATCATCCCGAAAATCACATGCCTCGGTGGTGCAGCCCGGCGTGTTGTCTCGGGGATAGAAATACAACACCACGACGCGACCACGTAAACTTTTTAGGCTTACGGGGCCGTCGGTTCCTGGCAAGGTGAAATCTGGGGCCGCTTGCCCCACCATTGGATCGATCACCTGTGTTTTCATCGAACCATCCCTCCCAAGCATCGGTCTCGTCTTCATGCTATGCGTCATCCTGGTCACTCTAAGCCTTTTACCGAGACACCACGTGAATATCGCGGGATAGGTGGGACAGCACTTCGCATCCGTCTGGAGTCACCATGACCACATCTTCCAAACGAACCCCGAAGCGACCAGGTAAGTATATGCCCGGCTCCACCGAGAAAAAGGCATTTTCTGGTAACTCCAACGCATTCCCTTCCATGATGGAAGGGGGTTCGTGGACTGAAAGTCCAATACCGTGCCCCGTACGATGCACAAAATACTCCCCAAACCCACGTCCCTCGATGACCCGTCGCGCCGCTAAATCCACGCTCTCCGCCGTAGCCCCGGGTCGCGCCGCCCTGCGTCCCGCTTCGTTCGATTGTTTCACAATACTATGTACGGCGACGAATTCTTCTTGCGGCGCTCCGAGGTACGCCACCCGCGTCATATCTGAAGCGTACCCTTCTTTATAGCAACCAATGTCTAAAAGCACGGGGCCCGGATGAATCACCGTGTCGTCTGATGCGTGATGCGGCATGGCGCTATTCGCGCCGGCCGCTACGATAATAAAGGCCTCGCGGTCCGCCCCGTTAGCCATGAAGGCGCGCCGAATGATGTCCTGCAGTTCGACCTCGGTCATGCCCTCGCGAATCGACGCATAAGCGGTTTCCATGGCTCGATCATTAATCCATTGGGAGGCCTTTAAGCGTCGCACCTCGTCCGGATCCTTCACCATGCGCATCGGGGCCAAAAGACTTGAAGCCAGTTTTAGGTGATGATGTTCGGCTGTCACCCCAAATAATATTTGACCATGGTCAAACCGGGCATCATCCGACACATAAAGCGTTTGCCCCGATGCCGCCATGCGCTTTACCGCGTCCCGCACCGCCGCGTCAGGTCCCTTCTGATCCGAAAACTCCACAATGCTTACTGCCTGGGGCATGTGACGGCGCGCATCCTCAGCGTTCACCGAAGGGACCACCAACACCGCATCCTGACTCCCGATCCACAAAAATGTCAAGCGTTCATCACCATGCGGAGACCAGTCTGCTGCATAACGAAAATCATCCCCCGGACCCAACACCAACACGGCGTCGGTGGACGCCAACTGTTTTTGAATGTGCTCTAAGCGCGCCATATTAACCCCCATCATCGGTATTTGTTTCCATGTTATCACAACATCCATCGGTACTCAGATCCCACCCCACAATCTCCCCCAGGAGGGATCCTCCGCGACGGAGATCTCTGAACACCCGCCCTGAGAGATGCCCCTGCCCTTGTTCCTCTTTCGCCTTTGCGTTATGCTGATCGCCAAGCATCGGCTACGATGAGAACCTATC
>JAKADJ010000441.1 GCA_021820645.1 Bacillota bacterium | reverse complement strand
GTCCAGTTATGAAAAACCCTCATGATGAGACGATCGGCTCAGGGAAGCCCGTGGTATTTTTCCCCGGCGCTGGATGGCCGGGCCGTGCCGGATTGAACATTGGTGAGGCACTTCAGCGCAACTACCAGTTTTTTATGGTGGATTTGCCCGGCTATGGACGCAGTGACGGAATTAACCCCCCTGTTTCGGAACGGGCCATTGCGGACTGGGGGGCGTCCTACTTGGACTCCCGACATCTGTCGCAGGTGCATGTGATCGGGCACTCGCTGGGTGGATACATGGCGTTGGTCTTGGCCTCTCATTATCCATCCCGCGTGTCCTCATTGACGTTGCTGGATATGGGGCACGAACGTCTACCGCGCTGGCACAGCCAGCCGGGCGCTTTCGGTTACGTAGTCCCGGCCATATCCGCCGTGGAACGATTAGTGGGTATCCAACGACTGTCGCGGTGGCTTGACCGCCTCAACGATCCGGCAGATCAGACGGAGACGCTGGAACATCACATGAATACCTGTCGGCAGAAGGGCTGGTATGCTTTCGAGGATGACTACTATCTCCGCGAAGGATTGACTTATGAACCGGTATTAACGCCTGAGGGGCTAGGGCTTCTCCTCGCGCTATATCGGGCTCATTCGCCGCGACTGTTGGCCCGACTGGCGATACCCACTTTGCTTGTCTACAGCACCCGGCCGTCGCAGCCGGCCAAAATACAACGCAAGGTGGCACAATCGATAGAGTGGGTACTCGGTCGGAATCCGCATATCCGGGCGATTGGTGTTGACGGCGGCCATTACGTCCATTGGGTCGATGCGTCCGTCGTGGGTTCGACGGCTGATCATATCCGTTCTACCTCATAAGGAGGGCCTCCTCAGCGCATCTTGGCGATTGGGGGCGTAACTGCATTAACGTTGCTGGCGAAATGGGTCCGATAACAGGCTATTCGTATCGGGAAGTGAAGCAACACGGCATTTGCATCCCGGGCATGGACGCCTGGCCTCGATTACTTGCGGAGGTCAACGGCAATCGCCGCGTCGCTAGGACGATCCTCCGTTGGCGGAAGAACCGCGGGCCAGCGGAGCGATTATCTGTACATGACTGTGTTGGCTGTCGTTTGCTCTTCCCTTGATCCTGCACGCTTGGTGCGCATGCGGGGGCGTTAACGCTCTAGCACCTGCCTTCAACCGGCCGTTGTGCCCCACGATTAGCAGGCCTCCATTAGGGGGTCATCCGCTTGAGTTTCCAACCCGCGAGGCATGAAAATCCTTGCAGCACGGCGCGTCCGTTCCAACCTGAGGCGGGATTGCCGAGCAGGGCGGCTTGGGATAAAAAAGGGAAAATCCAACCTCAGATTGCATATGGCCGGAAAAACCTCGATGCCCATGGCGCGAGTCTGCTTCTGGCCTTTAATCAGATCCCATTTAGAATCCACTGTTTGGCCTGCTGAAATTCTGTAGCATCCAAGAATCCCTCACGATATAACTGCACAACCTCCCGCAATTGTTCGGCAACATTAGAGCTAAGCGCTTCTGACGTATTCGCAGAAGGAAGACGCTCAGCCAGGCGTGCTTGAATGGCATCATAAATTCGAAGTTGGGCTGTGAGTCCAGGGAAATCAAAGCCCACCGCACAAAGTTTTTGATCGATGTGAGCAGAAATCAAGACCCCATGATGGTTCTTGCGTGTAAGAACATTTGCCACAGAGGCCTCAAGGATCCCTTCCGCTCCTAATCCCAAGAACGCCCCGGATGTCTGAGCAAACTGCGTTGTCACCGCTTGGATGGTCTCCACGGGCAAGCTAAACATCAGGTGCCCCTGCGCGGACCACGCCGTTAATTCCCATGGCGTAATGCCTAAGCGAACCACTTTCTGGGATTGGGGGAATCGTGGATGCCCCCCGACATAATCACCGTTTTCCGCAATCCATTCCCATTCATAGGATCGATAGTCGTGCATCTCTGCTTCCGCGATCGGCGAATGAGCCACGGCATAACGCATGGCGCCGTGCCGAGAACCATGGCGTTCTTACATCCCCGAATCAGCCTTTGCGTCTCGGGGTTCCAATCTACCTGACGATCGGTGGCATGGGGGAAGCGCACCGCAAAGAGTGTATCCACAGGGTTGCTTAAGACCACTTTGTTCCCCGCCGTATGGACAAGAACCGCGTTCGCCGTCACGGACAAGTTCAATCCCCGCTGACGGCGTGGGACCTCAGGATGGCCTCCTTGATATACAACCAGGGATGTTAGCACGTGTTTAACCTCCACTCACCTATGCATTCGTTATCGCTCATTTTCTTAGGAGGAGCCTATTACCTCTGTGTGCATTAAGAAAAGTTTAACATAGGGATCGAAATCAGATGCGGTCCATGGCATCGTGTGCACTGGGTTTCCAAAAGGATGCCGAAGACGATCAAGAGGCAGATGCGTCGCGGCCAATTACGATCCGCTTTTCAGGAAATTCAACAACGCTGCCCCCCCCGTTCGGATCACCGACACTCCCTTGAGGATTCGTGAGTTTTATCCTATTCATCCGGCCCTTCTTTGGAACGGGTCAGAGGAATTCGACCCAATTGCCCAGCCACTTTCGGCATGATCCCGCGGGTGACGGCGACAGCCTGACCGCGCAGCACCTGCGCTTCAGCTACGTCGTGCACCGCTAAGGCCGACAACGCGCGCACCAAGAGTTCGCCGATACGTGCAGCCGCCTGCTCGGCATCCTCTGCG
>JAKADJ010000440.1 GCA_021820645.1 Bacillota bacterium | reverse complement strand
GAACGTAGGGAGGGTTGGAATTCGTGCGACAATTCATCGTCGGTCTTGTCATTTCTATCCTTATCGCCATTTTTGCCTTGCAGAATAGTTCACCTTTACGCATTCACGCGTTGTTTTGGACATTTCCTCGCATATCTGAATCACTGGTCATCTTGGGCAGCGTTCTGTTGGGTGCCATCTTGGGTGCCATCTTTGCATTCCGCGAACGTCTTAGCTTGCGACGTAAACAACCGAGCACGCCACCTCAGCCTGAGGACAACAAACCCGAGACACCTCCATCTTAGCGCCAAAAACGTTCAATAACACGATTTGAGACCCAGCGGACGACAAATCGAGCCGCTGGGTCGCGTACGGAAGGAATTAAAAAGAGAAATCCAATCACCCCCGTTAAAGGTCCTGGGGTAACCAAGAATGCCGCCGCCACGATCAACAAGGCCCCTTCACCCAGCCGATGCACAGGAAATCCTTCACGCGCCCACTCTGACTGGACTGTTGACCACCAACGCCGGCCGCTGACAAAGGTGAGATACGCCCCTAGGAGCGATGAGACCAATGTTACCGTCAGCGTCCATCCCCACCCTAGGAAATGGGCCATGACAAAGAGGGCAATCAACTCCGTTATCGGCACCACTAAGAATATTGCCATCATCGGCTTAAACACCATGTTATCCTCCGCATTAAAGACTGACCGGCGGGATCAGGGTAGGACGTCCGGGTGTGCCGCTAGCCAACCACCAAGCCACTATACCGGTAAAAAACGCCGTAATCACCAATGGCGCATCGGCCCAATGCGAAAATAGCAAGCCGCCCGGCAGAGGGGCTATTGCTCCCGCTAGTTCCGTAACCAAATTATACAACCCATAGGCTGTACCTGCTTCTTCATTCGGAACCGTACGCCCAACGGCAATGCCTGGTAAGCCCCGAGCTCCTTCCCCACTTCCGCGCAACATCCCCGAGATAAGGGCCCACCCAACGACCCCAGGTGCCCACAGCAACGCCATCCACCCCAACGTCACAAGTCCCATGCCCCAACCAAGCGCCCGGGGGATCCCAACCGCCTCGCCAATTTTTCCCCAAAACGGGCTACTAATGGTTGCAGACAAGACCCCCACCGAGCCCAGCATACCGATGGTCTCGATCGAGAGGTGACCCACCGTCTTTAAATACGGTACCACAAAGGGCCAGGCCAGCCCCTGAACTACCGCTAAAGCGCCCGAAAATACCATCCATTGAAAGAGGCGAGGCCGCTTTTGAGGCGTCCAGGCAGGACGTCTCTTAGGTCTCGTTCCCGGCGGATGGGGCTTGAGTGGAAACACGCACAGAGTGGACAAAAGATAAATGACCCCGCTTATCACAAATACCGGCCGATACCCGACGTGGCTGGCAATATATCCGCCCAACGTAGGTCCTAACACCATGCCCGCCCCGAATGTGCTCATGACCACATTATACGCGGTCGACAGCCCCCGATGGCTGGTTTCCGACACCACAATGGCCTGTAGCGCGGGCGTTGAAAAGGCCGAGCCAAAGTACAACAACACGCCAGGAATTAACCATTCCCAATGGGGCGCGACAGCAAATGAAAAAGGCACCGGAACCGCAACAATCCATCCCCACAAGACAATAGTCCGCCGATCAATCCGATCGGATAGCCAGCCTCCCGGGAAAACAACCAGGGCGGTTGCCACCCCCGCCATGGTCGAGAGCATCCCCACGACCACCGCGTTGCCGCCTAAATGCTCAATGTATAAGGGCCACAAAATCCCGTACAGACCAAACCCTAGGCCCAAGAGCCCCATAGCCACGGCCAGCCACCACAAATCCGATGTCATTCCCCATCGTCCTGGTTTTACCGAAGAAACCACGCTCCTCCCGCCATGGATCCCACGATGACCCACACCGCGGGCACTTTCATCCAATACATCAAGACAAACCCCACCGCAAAAAATCCTGCCGGAATCATCCATTGACTACGCGGAAAGGTGCTGGGTAGCAAATCAATAATCAACATCACCAAAAGCACAATCACTATCGGTTTGACGCCACGGATAAGACCCGCGATATAGGGGTTAGACCGGTAAACCATCAATAATTGATAAAGTCCGAGCATGAGCACCAAGGATGGCCCAACGACTCCCACGAGAGCCGCTAAAGCGCCTATCGGCCCCGCCACCTGATAGCCAATGCTAGCCGCCATTTTTGTCGCAATGGGTCCCGGTAGCGCATTACCAATGGCTAAAATCTCCCCGAATTGTCCATTGGACATCCAATGATACTCATCGACAGTAACCACTTGAATGAGGGAGATCGAACCCGGACCTCCGCCATACCCCAAAATGCCCACCTTAAAAAATCCTGCAAACAGAGCCCACCATTTATCCATTCAGCATCCTCCTCACATTCCGTGAGGACAATGATTCGCTTTTGTTCCCCATATTCCTTTTTCACGGATGACTCGCGGATCAATAAAGCTTCCATTACCATTTGTACGCATACGGGCCACCAGTTAGACCGGTGACCCGTCCCCCCAAAACATCTTAGCCTTGTAGTCGTGTGTGACTTCTTAGTTAATGGCTTGTTTTTTGACCATGGCCCATCGATTCTCCAAATGCTGATTGAATGAACTTAACCGGCAAACGTGCCATTCCCTCGGCGGCCCAGATGGCTTCGTCCAAACTTTGAGTCCATTTGCCCTGGGTAGGCTGTAAGGCCCGGCGTGCCATACGAAATGGCGTC
>JAKADJ010000439.1 GCA_021820645.1 Bacillota bacterium | reverse complement strand
GGCTGGCGAGGTCACGAATAGCCCTTGACAGGGAATCGAGCGTTGCGCGGCCAGACAGGCAATTAAGCCCCCGAGGCTTTCGCCTCCGATTACAGCCGGTGCGCGATCTGTGGTCGATGCCATGAAATGATGCCACACGGCGATGATATCCTCGACATACGCATCAAACGATTTGACGTGACCGCGGGCACCAAACGATCGACCATGGCCACGCAAATCCGGCAACCACACTCGAAATCCTGCCTGAGCCAAGCTAATCGCCAAGGGCATGTAAAAATCTGAATACACGGTCGAGGCATGCACAAATAGTAGGTGTCCAACGGGCTCTGCTACCGTGATGGTGCGAATATATAAGGGATTTTTCTCGGGCCAATAATGGGCATGGACCGAGACTCTATGCATCACCCATTGCCGTCATCTGGCCCCTATCTCCTTGTGTGGAGGCTACCCCTGTTGCATGGGTACCTGAGTTTGGATGCGACCTTGCAAGCGCTCTAGAATATCGTGAAAACTGGGGCCGGTCGCGGTAATGCCATGATTACGAAGACCGATAACGGTGCGTTCGGGATGAGGGTCTCGGGCGAGCAATTCAGCCATCGCTTGCCCCATCTCTACGGTGCCACACGGATAGTTAATGGACGTGCTGGCGATCCCATCCATCCAAGCATGCACATGAATCATCGCGCCGATGGCAGGATGAGACTGATAAATTTGCCAATGTTCTACGGCGTCCACGGAGACTCTCAAGGGGTGCGAGCCCGGACTGACCGACAAGCGCATTGCTCCGCGCGCCTCATCATAGTTTGTCACTAGCAAGATGTCGCGACTGACGGTACCAATGGCCCCCTTGTCGACACCACTGGCAGACATCCAAAATCTTTTCGCGTCGTGTCGAGCACTCAGGTTGCCATAACTAATGCCACCGATGCCAAAAATGCGTTGGAGATGACGATAATCTTGGGGGGAAAGCATGTCACGCAAGGGATAAGGGGTCGGGAACAAATGCCACTTCGCCAGGGTGCGACTGGCCTCACGCAAGGCGACCGTAGTCGATGTGCCGTGGGCGAGTGATTGCGGTAAATCCCAGTCGAAAAAATTTGCGATAACGAGATGAGAGGATGCTAAGGGATGGATATAGGTATAGAGACGATCAAACCATGAGGTGTCCGGAGTATCATGGGCGACTCGGTAACAACCCAGTTCCGGCGTTACCAACGTGGCTCCCGCTCGCATAGACTCGGTTCCATAAACAAGAAGGTTGGATAAAGACCGGAGCAACAAAGGATAAGCTTCCGTGATAGGCGATGCGCCCAGGGGTGGCCCCTCGACCAACCCTACGACGAAGACGGCCTGGGAACGACGTCGAAAAGGTCGTGGATGGGTTGGGTCTACGTGATGAAATACGAGTTCGGCGCCACCGTGGTCGGCGACCCACTCATGTCCTTGGCGAATCATGGCATCAGTGAGACCGTCTTGCATCATCTGAAACCAATCGGAGTGATGAAGCGGTCCATCAAAGCTAAAGTGCATGCTAATATCCTCCTTACTTCGCCCCTTCTCACCATACAAGCGATGGGTCCGCGAAATCAGGGTCGAACGGCCCTAAGGCATGGGGCCATTCGCACCAATTACCATGTGGAGCATTTTAGGAGGATGGAAGATGGGTTACGATGGTTTTGACAAATCAAGAGGTGAATCTCATGGATGGATATGAACAATCGCCCCACGTTGTCACGTGGGAGGTAACCCGAGCTTGTCAACTGCATTGCCGGCACTGCCGCGCTCGAGCGATTCCTAGGCGGGATGAACACGAATTGTCCTTGCCCGAAATGCTGGGGGTCTTTGCCGATCTGAAAAATCAGTTTCAGCACCCTCCGATTTTGGTGTTTACGGGGGGTGATCCCTTGGAACGCCCCGACCTGGACAACATGATTACGGAGGCGCGTGCACAACAACTCATTGTCGCGATCGCACCCAGCGTTACCGCTAAATTGGATCATGAGGTTATCCATCAGTGGAAACAGTTAGGAGTCCATGCGGTGTCTTTAAGTTTGGACGGCGTCGATGCCGCCGTTCATGACGCGTATCGCGGAGTAAAGGGCACGTTTACCCGTACAATGGAGATGGCCGAGGTGGTGGTCAAAGAGGGATTATCGTTACAGATCAATACGGCGATTAGCCAGCACACCCTAGACCACGTCAGACCCATGTCCCGTTTGGTCCGGTCGCTGGGGGCGTCCAGTTGGGAGCTCTTCTTTGTCATTCCGACGGGTCGAGCGCGCATCATCGATACGTTAAGGCCTGACCAAATCGAAGGCGTTTTGCAATGGGTGGCACGCTGGGCACCGGAACAATCATTCCGAGTCACCACGGTGGGTGCGCCGCAATGGTCTCGCGTGTTGCACCAACATCAACCGGATCGCCCGCCGCGTACGGTGGCACGTGAAGCGCGGGGATTTGCCTTTATCGATCACCAGGGTAAAGTGTATCCGAGCGGCTATTTGCCTGTCGTGGCCGGGGATCTGCACGAACAAAAATTCTCCGAGATTTATCGCCATTCCGAGCTATTTCAACTGTTACGTAATCCCGATCGACTGACGGGTACGTGTAGCCTGTGTCAATACCGAACCACCTGTGGGGGTTCTCGTGCGCGCGCGTATGCGGTAACGGGAAATCTTATGGCAGACGACCCCGGTTGCGTCATGGTGGTGCAGGCTTAACCACCCATGCCCATAGGT
>JAKADJ010000026.1 GCA_021820645.1 Bacillota bacterium | reverse complement strand
TAGGTTTTGCTCTTAATACCATCATGGTAATGATAGCGGTGGCACTCCGAAAAAGGCGATCGTTGCGTGAAGTGTTTCGGGTTAACTACAAATCTTTAACACCTAGTTTTCTCCTTATGATCCCAATCGCATTTCTTATGGCAGGCTTATACCATAGCCTCGGTTTTGTCGGCGAACTAGCATTCTTTGTCCCCTTAGCCGCGGTGCGCTGGACCATCACCTTAACCAAGGCGTTGCGGTTCGCGTACTATAACACGATTCGCGTGATTTTGGCAGGCCTCGATGCGAAGGACCCCTACACCTATGGGCATAGCATGCGGGTAGGGCACTACGGGATGCTGTTAGCTCACCATATGAAAATGCCTGAGGATCAAGTGGAAGAAGTACGTTTCGCTGGGATACTGCATGACATTGGGAAGATGGGAACACCCGACCATATTCTGAACAAACCCGGGCGTTTGAATCTAGATGAGTTGTTGATTATGCAGCGCCATCCGATTGTGGGGAACGCAATGTTGACCTCAGTGCAGATGCAGGGCTGTGCGGCTAATGGGGTATTGCACCACCACGAACGGTGGGACGGGACTGGCTATCCGGATAACTTGCGCGGAGAGGAGATTCCTATCGAGACTCGCTTAATCACGGTAGTGGATGCGTACGATGCTATGACCTCGGACCGGCCATATCGACGAGCTATGCCCCATCAAGCGGCGATAGAAGAAATTCGAGCTGGGGCAGGTATCCAATTTGATCCGCGTGTCGTGGAAAAGTTCATGGAAATTGCCGAACGCACGGATCTATCGAAAGTGGAAGGCGCGGGACATGGCTGGGACCTCAGTTCGGTAATGTTCTCGGAGACGGGAAAAGGTGGTACCCGGCAGTAGCCGGCCGGTTGAACGTGCCCTAACCTTCATGGTACAATGCGATAATGAGGATCGGCGTAGGAACCTTTCATGGTTCCTTTTACGTTGAATGGGGGAAGTCAGGGCATGCTTAAGATGTTGTCCAATTGGGTCAATCGGTTTAGCGATCGAGAGGTTCGGCGCTATCGCGGACTCGCGGAAGATATCAATTCGTTGGAACCGAAAATGGAAGCACTTTCGGATGATGCACTGCGCAACAAAACGGTGGAATTTCGGGAGCGCTTGGGGCAAGGAGAATCGTTAGACGACCTCCTCATTGAGGCCTTCGCGGTCGTGAGAGAAGGTTCACGTCGTGTGTTGCAAATGCGGCATTTTGACGTGCAACTCATTGGGGGCATGGTGCTGCATGATGGGCGCATTTCCGAGATGAAAACCGGTGAAGGGAAAACATTGGTAGCGACCTTGCCGGCTTATCTGAATGCGCTTGCTGGCAAAGGCGTTCATGTGGTCAGTGTGAATGACTATCTGGTCAAACGTGACTCGGAATGGATGGGTCAGCTGTATTCATTTCTCGGGCTATCGGTGGGGTTGATTCAGCATGATATGGAACCCGAAGCGCGACGGGCTGCTTACGCCGCCGACATTACCTATGGGACCAATAACGAATTTGGATTCGACTATTTGCGAGACAACATGGTAAATACCATGGATGAGATGGTGCAACGTGATCTCCACTATGCCATCGTCGATGAGGTCGACAGTATTCTTGTGGACGAAGCACGAACTCCCCTGATTATTTCCGGGCAAGCCGACCGTTCGCCAGATTTGTACTACAGTTTTGCTCGTATCACCAAGAATCTCAAAGAAGGCATTGACTATACCATTGATGAGAAACTCAAGGCCGTGGCGCCTACCGAAGCTGGCGTAGCGAAGGTGGAGCGGATGCTGGCGGTACCTAATTTATATGATGATGCGCACTTAGATTTATCTCATTATCTCAACCAAGCCCTGCGGGCTAAGGCTATTATGAAACGCGATCGGGACTATGTGGTCAAAGATGGTGAAGTAATTATCGTCGATGAATTTACCGGACGACTGATGTTTGGTCGCCGGTACTCGGATGGTCTTCACCAGGCTATTGAAGCCAAAGAGGGAGTCAAGATTGAAGACGAGACGCAAACTTTGGCGACCATTACCTTTCAGAATTACTTTCGCATGTACCAAAAACTGGCCGGCATGACCGGTACTGCCGTGACCGAGGAAGAAGAATTCCGCAAGATTTACGGATTGGACGTCATTGTGGTACCCACTCATCGCGAAATGATTCGAAAAGATTATCCCGATGTGGTGTATAAGACGGAAGCCGCCAAGTTTCGAGCCGTGGTACGAGAAATTCGCGAGCTTTACGAAGCGAAACGTCCGGTCCTCGTCGGTACGGTGTCTATCGAGAAATCTGAGTTGCTAAGCGAAATGCTCAAAGCAGAAGATATTCCGCATACCGTGCTGAACGCGAAGTATCACGAACAAGAAGCTGAAATTATATCCCATGCTGGGCGGATCGGGTCGGTGACGATTGCCACCAACATGGCGGGTCGCGGTACCGACATTGTGTTGGAACAAGGGGTTCCCGCCCTGGGGGGGCTCCATATTATTGGGACCGAACGGCATGAGTCACGCCGCATTGATAACCAGTTGCGAGGACGTTCAGGACGGCAAGGTGATCCTGGTTCCTCACGGTTTTATCTGTCACTGGAGGACGATTTCCTGCGCCTCTTCGCGGCACCGACTTTGGCCGGTCTCATGGACCGGCTAGGGGTTCAAGAAGACGAGCCCATTGAAAGCGGTGTCCTCAGCCGGGCCATTGAATCGGCTCAAAAAAAGGTAGAGGCGCGTAACTTTGATGCCCGAAAGCAAGTGCTGCAATATGACGACGTGATGAACTTGCAACGAGAAGTGGTTTACAAGCAACGTCGGGATATTTTGACCAAGGAAAATCTTCGGGAAGATGTGCTGCACATGCTCGATGGCCTGATTGAGGATGGTATTGCCATGAATTGTCCTCAAAACCTCCATCCAGAAGAATGGGACATTGCGACACTACTGGATAGTTACGAAGAATTCTTTTTGCCTAAAGGCCTCATTGATCCAAGTTCGTTACTGGGGAAGAGTCGGGAAGAACTCCAAGCCGCCATCTTTGAAGTGGGGCGCGAGATATACGAACACAAGGATGAGGAGTTCGGCGCGGAAGCCATGCGCGAACTAGAACGCATGATTCTCTTGCGCGTGGTGGACTCCAAGTGGATGGAACACTTGGATGCCATGGATGCGTTGCGAGAAGGTGTGGGGCTACGCGCCTATGGACAGCGGGATCCGTTGGTGGAGTATAAAAAAGAGGCCTACGAGATGTATCAAAATATGTTAGGGGCGATTCGAGAAGAGGTCGTTCGCGTGCTCTTTCATCTCCAAGCGGCACCCGATGAAGAAATCGCGATGATGCAGCAGCCGGTGGCGACGGCGGTGGTAGAACAGCATGGGGATGAAGTCCAGCCGGCCGGTCGTCCTTTCCAAGTGATCCAAGGCGGGCAAAGCGCGAAATCTCATGCGCGGGGAGAGGGCGAGCCTGGTCGGAACGACCCGTGTCCTTGTGGAAGTGGGAAAAAATATAAACGGTGCCATGGCTCGACGGTCGAGGATTAGATTTGGGGATCGCTCGTTCGTTGATACACACCAAAGGCGGGGAACTCATTGCTACAAGATGATATCGTATCAGTGCGAGAAGATATCGAGGCCGTATTAGCCCGTGTCAGGGGGTCTCTTTGACCACGACGGTCGAGAAACCGAAAAAACGAACTTAGAAGCGGCCATGTTAGAGCCGGACTTTTGGGGCGAGCCAGAGCGAGCGGAACGGATAACCCGGCAACTGCGATTGGTAGCCGGACCGCTAGAAGAGTTTACTCGTCTTCAAGAAGGGGTATCCGATTGGTGTGAGCTGGTGGACCTGGCACGCCAGGAAGACGACGTGCAACTCCTGCGCCAACAGTTGACGGAGGCCGAATCGCTGCTGGTAGCCTTGCGGCAATTTGAGTTGACCCTTATTCTACGGGGTCCCTACGACCACGAAGATGCCATTGTTACGTTGCATGCAGGAGCCGGGGGCACAGAGGCGCAAGATTGGGTGCAAATGTTGTTGCGCATGTATTTACGCTGGGCTGAACGACGAGGATTTCGCACCGATATCATTGACCAACTTCCGGGCGAAGAAGCGGGGCTGAAGAGTGTCAGCCTCGAGATCCGAGGCGATAATGCGTTTGGGTTTCTGCGTCCGGAGCGGGGCGTCCACCGGTTGGTGCGCATCTCGCCATTTGATGCATCGGGACGACGCCATACCTCCTTTGCATCGGTGGAGGTCATTCCAGACCTGGAAGCGGATGACACGATTGAAATTCGTTCCGATGATTTAAAGGTAGATACCTATCGCGCATCAGGGGCCGGTGGCCAGCATATTAACAAAACGGAATCTGCTATCCGGATTACCCATGTTCCTACGGGTATTGTGGTGAGTTGCCAATCCGAACGATCTCAGCATTCCAATCGCGAAACCGCGATGAAGATGCTACGCGGAAAACTCGCTGAATTGAAGGAACGGGAGTGGGAGCAGCACATGGCGGAGGTCCGTGGGATTCAATCGGATATCGGCTGGGGATCTCAGATTCGGTCGTATGTGTTTCAACCGTATACCATCGTCCGGGACCATCGGACTCGGTATGAGGTCGGCAATGTCCAAAGTGTGATGAATGGCGAAATTGACGGATTTATCGAAGCCTATCTGCAAGACGAAGCCAAGGGATTGCTTAACCCTGAGGACACCAGTTCATGAGCCGTGCCATCAAAGTTTTGGTGGTCGCCGTATTGTTACTGGCGGGGCTCCAGTGGTACGTGCCCCGTTGGGTATCTGGCCAAGTGGCCACCGAAATCGCGGCATTTGATCATGGGCCCAAACCGACCGTCTCGCTTACGGCGATTCCTTTTTGGTATCTACTCCAAGGTAAATTTCAAGATCTTTATGTGAGTGCGCATCAGGTAAAGCTGGGTCCCGTGGCTCTGCAATCCATTCAGTTGGACTGGCAAAATGGGGGATTATCGACCAGTGCATTGTTCGCCCAACATGTTAAAGTGACGCGGGTCGGCAAGGTGGCCGTGACCATTACGGTGGACGAAGCGGCATTAGCCACGTTTTTAGCCCACCAGGGTAAGTTTCAGAATCCTACCGTGCACATTACGCGCGCGGGAGTTGCCATTACCGGACGGGTATTGCTCGGTGGGGTGTATATCCCTCTCGATACTGAAGGCAATTTAGTCGTCTCGCCAGACAAAAAAACCCTGATTTTCCATCCCACCAGCATTGACGGGGTACATTTGCCTGTGGTTACCGACGTGCAAATTTTTAGCGTCGATAGCTTGAAATTGCCCGTGCCCATGGTAATCCAGTCGGTCGCGTTGCTACCCGGAGCCATTGTGGTGAAAGCGGGCACGCCATGACTAAAAAACGCCGTGTGGTATGGGATTATATCCAAATCAGCATCGGCACCGTGATTACGGCCGTGGGCATTAACGGCTTTTACGTGCCGAACCGCATCTCGGATGGAGGCGTTTCGGGTCTCGGGATTATCTTGTTCTATGTGGCACACGTTCCGCTGTGGGTAACCTTATTGCTGGTGAACTTACCGCTTTTGTGGTTAAGTCATAAGCTCTGGGGCGGCCGCGTTGGCAGTCGGACAGTCTATGGGACGCTCATGTTATCGCTAGCGGTGGCTCTGATTCATCTCCATGCGTTGACACATAATGTTCTCTTGGCCGCTGTGTATGGAGGAGTCTTGTCGGGTGTGGGCCTTGGTCTCGTGTTTCGGTCACGAGGCACCACCGGGGGAACGGACGTCGTGGCGCGATTTTTGAGCCATTGGTCGCCGGTCAGCATGGGACAAGGCATGATGTTAATCGACTTCTTTATCATCGCGGGATTTGGATTTGTCTTCAATCCGACCCTTGCGATGTTTTCGTTGATTGCGCTTTTTATCTCGTCTCGTGCCATCGATGTGGTTCAAGAGGGCGTTTCTTACGCACGAGCGTTTACCATTGTGAGTGCAAAAGCGGATGTGGTAGCACAGAAGATCTTAGATACGATGAACCGTGGCGTCACCAGGATGGGGGCGACCGGGGAATACACCGGAGAGCAACGGCCCATCCTTTACGTGGTGGTCACGCGGTCCGAGGTGACCACCCTCAAAGACCTCATTTATGAGGTCGATCGGGAGGCCTTCGTGGTGGTCGGTACGGTGCATGAGGTGGTCGGCGAAGGATTTCGTAAACCTCCGATGGAAGGCTAATAAGACGATTCCGCTGGTTGTTAGGGCTCGTTATCTAATTGCGTGAGCAGTGCATCGGCTTCGTCTACGGTAAGGGTTCCCTCTTGTAGCTGGGTGAGAATTTCAAGGCGTGGATCAACGTCGTCAAACTCCGTTGGGTTGGGTGCGTCGACCGTGGCATCAAAATGGCCCAGGGTGACAGTGCCACGACGTGTGTGCAGCGACACCGGCGTCGCACCGTCACCCACGGTACCCACTAAGCGCTGGCCCCGAGAAGGGCCCGGATTGTTGACCTCCACGAGATCCATTTGAGACACGATGCGGCCTTGGTCGGTAATGGCCTCGACTCGTGCACCTTGGTTTACCGGAATAGCCACATGAATATCTCCCCGATTTTTCACCTCTACGGTGAGTGCGGACAAAGCCGCTTCGACCGTGACGCTGCCAATGCCTGCCTCGCAATCGACATCTAGTAAGGTTCCGCCTAACACTTCAATCTTGCCGAATCCGCTATTGGCTTCCAGCGAAAGTTTTTTGCTGTCCCGGACCAGGATAGCGCCCATGCCGCTATTCGCCTCCAAGTGTCCGTTGAGTCCCTGACAACGAATATCGCCTTTGCCGGCACTCACCTCGAAAGTGCCTTGCGACTCTTCGATAGCGATGTTACCTAGTCCGTCGTTAATATCGGCATCGCCTCGGATTTGGTGTAAATTGACACTGCCCATACCCGCATTGAGGTCAAACCAGCCCGTGAGGTCCTTCATTGTAATATTGCCTTTACCCACGTTGACATCAAAGCCGCCCGTAGAGGTTTCAATGACAAGGTTACCCAGGCCCACATTAACATCAATGGCTTTAGTGACAAGGTGCTGGATGGTCATAGGGCCCCAACCCAAATTGGCATCCAATGAGGTAACGCTGGCTGGCACTTGTACCTCCAATTCGATCGTCTTAGACTGATCGGACTCTACCGTGAAGGTACCGTCCACGGTTTCCTGGACGATGGGGGCGCTCGCGGTGACATGGGGTTCGGCGTCGGGGCTCGGAATGACAGTCACCTTGGCCTTCTTTAACTTCAGAACAATTTCCGTGATCATGGTGTGGTTTCCTCCGATACCGTAAGGTTTTGGGACCGCAATAACTTGAGTCCGTCTGCCACAGATACTTCTCCGCGCCGAATTTGTTCCAGCACGTCTCTTCGACTGGACGGTGACGCCGGGGAAGCCGTCGTGCTCGAGGTGTCTAGGTTGGGTTGGAACGCCTCAACCAGTTGATCGAGCTTACTCCGCACCGTCGGATACGAGATGCCTAGAATGCGTTCGATCTCCTTCAGGTTACCTCTGCTGATGATGAACACTCGCAAGAACGATAGCTGTTCTTCGCTTAATTCCAGGGTGGGGTGGCTATTAAATTGACCGGTTATGGTAATGTGACAGTGCGGACATGCAAGCTCGGTGATTTGCAACGAGTGGCGACAACTCGGACACGTCGTGAGCATCTTAGCCATATGACACCTCCTTGGACTTAATCTTAAAGATCATTAATTATAACGTCAAGAATACGAATATTATAATTGATAATATTTTAAGGGTTGGCTGTGGAACCCAATTCGGATTATGGGATGGGTTGAGCCGGCGTCGCGGATTCGACGAGAGCCATGATTACGGAATTAACGGCACGGCTGGCGACTTAGTATAATATTCTGATATGATGCAATCGAGTCGGATTCCAATCGGGCCTAGGGAGTCATAGCATGAAGAATGCCGAACATTGATGGAGGAACTCTACGACAATGAAAAAACAACGGCTGGCTACGCTGGTCTTGGGCGGTTTACTCCTTGCCGGGTGCGGTGCAGTCAGCCAGTCCTCGGCTGCGCCCAAGACCACGCGCCCTACATCTACTGCGCCGTCAACCACGCAAACCTTGGCTCAGATGCCGTTGGTCCGCCAGTTAAGTCTTAACTTAAATAACGGCCAGCTGACGGCTCGTATGCCGCAATCTCACGGAAGCCCATTGGTATCGCAACCGCTGTCGGTAGCGGCAGCTCTTCGCCAACCCACGACTCACTACGGAGTGCTCGATGGGCCAGGGTGGACGTTGACATTTGGGGCCGAATCGCAAGCTGGGGCTGCGGCGATTTGGGTCGATGGCCACCCGGCGATGCAAAACCTCACCCCTGCCACCATAAAACCCGGATACATCTTATGGGAATATTTTCTTTCGGGTCATGTGAATCGGCCATCGGTCAAGATGGCCCATCACTCATAATTGAGTGTTGGTCACCGGGGCATCGCGGAGAAAACGGCGTGGCAGGAATGGGCTCGCCCAGGTGGCTGGGGCTTTAAGAGGCACGGTGGAGGCTTGCAGCGTCAAGACGCCCAGATGGAGGTGTGTCCGGGGGTCACGACGACGGCGGTTGAGTCGCGAGGCGTCGCCTTTAAACATTAGAGCGGGATGCTTCGCGATATGAATCAAGAACATTTGGGGATATTCGCACACCAAGGGACGGACCTAGCGCTACCTCTTTTGCTCAAAAGTCTTCACGACAATCACGGCCCCGATTAACCTGAAACGGTCCACGCGGAACATGAGGGATAAGATTAATCATGAAGTTCTTGATGGCACTAAGCGGCCTACTGATTGTCGCTCTAGAGGGATAGCTTCATCGGCGAAGGAGTGGCTCCACGCCGCGAGAATCGTTGGAATCCAAAGGCCGCAAGGAACGCAAAAAGACCCGTAGCACCTAGCCACGGTCCTACGCCGAGACTCATTAAGAAGCCGCCAGTGAGCGGCCCCACCGCAAACCCTGCACGGTTAGCCAAACTGAAAAACCCCATGTAGCGTCCTCGCAGATGTTCTGGTGCCCGATCGGCCACCCAGGCTGAAGCAGCAGGGTTAATCATGTTTTCACCGAGGGTGATCACGACGACCGCGATGATAAACACGGGTCGCGCATGTCCTGTGAGCATCACCCAAAATCCTATGCCGTAACATAGGGTGCCAAATGCCATCAAAATGGGCCGGGCAATAGCTCGGGTGAGCCGGGTGATGGGAAGCTGTAAGGCGACGACCAAAATCGCGTTTTCGGCGGCTAGATAGCCGAAAAAGCTCGGTCGATACCCGAGTTGGAGATGTAAATAGGCGGGCACTACCATGAAGAGCTGCGAGTACACTAAGCTGGTAAGACTCCATAGCAGCGCAAATCGGATAAACATCGGATCTCGCGCCACGTCCCTAAGACTTCCTGGGCTGACCGTCGCAACGCGCTGGGTGGGGCGCGTTTCGGGGATGGCAACAAAGATAATGACGAGAAAGATCAACATGGATACAGCGTCTAGGCAAAAAATCCAAAAGAATGAGTGGTCAGCGAGGAACCCACCGAGCATGGGGCCGATGATAATCCCCGCATTGCTAGCCATGCGCATCAACCCATAGGCATAGCTTAAACGCTGGGGTGGCACCATATCGCCAACCGCTGCCATCGATGCCGGTTGAAACAATGGGACGGTGAAGCCCATCCCGGCTAAAAAGATAATGAGGAGCGATGGTGTTGTGGGTAGTCCGACGAGGAATGTTAACAAGGCTCCTGAGATTAAGGACAGTAGCATCACGCGTCGGCGGCCAAACTTGTCACTCCACACGCCACCGACTAACACCGACAACACCTGGGCCCCGCCGTAAAAGACCATGACGAGTCCGACAGTGCTCATTGGGGCGTGAAGCCGTGTGGCCAGATAGATGGTGATAAAGGGAAATACCAACGAGTTCCCGACTAAATTAAAGAATCGACCAATGAGCAATATGTAGAAAGTTCGTGGTAGGGTGGGATCAATGAAGTGCTTAAATATCCGCACAAGAACCCCTCCTTCAACCACGATGCTCGGATGGCCAGTATAGTATCCGGGAGCCATTGTAACAGAATTGAAGTACAATAAAAATGGAAGTCACTGGAACGAGGGGGAGCCATCGTGATTGCTAAAGAAATCATGACGCGGGATGTCATCAAGATTGCCAACAGCGCCTCGATCGGCGAGGCCGTATCACTCCTGAAGGAGCATACCATTAGTGGGTTGCCCGTGGTAGATCGAGAGGACCATCTGGTCGGGGTGATTACCGGCGGCGATGTGCTTCGCTCCGTCCAACAGCGGGCTCAAAAGGTTTACCATACCCTGCTCGGGCCTACCCATGTCATCATCGACGAAAACGTTTGGCGTCAGGATCGAGATCAATTGTTAAAGCAGTCGGTAGCTAAGATGATGAGCCGTTCGCCGATTACCGTGACACCTGATACTCCGGTCGGAGAAATCGTGGACCTGATGCTCCGCCAAAGTATACGTCGGGTATTTGTCATCGAGCATTCCCGGATGATCGGGGTTGTGACGCGTAATGACATCGTGCGATGGCTGGTCCGCCGGGTTGGTACACCCTAGGTGGCCGCTAACGCAACAGGGCGGGTAATGCTCGGCCGACTCTTCGTAGAATGGGTGCGAGCTTATCGTAAGGGGCGCCTTGGCTCATAAGAGCTGCAGCATAAGAAAGGCCGTCACTCATATAGACGACCCCTACGTCATGGCAGGCATCGGAGAGCGAGCCGGTCTTGTGCGCCACCGTAACGGTTGGGGGCTGTCCCGTGTAGCTTTGTTGAGGCGCGACGGTCGTGATACTCACCGGGGCCTGGCAGCGCTTCATCACCTCAATCATGCGATTACTGACCGCGAGCGAGATGGCTTCGCCTTGGGCTAAGCGGACCATGAGTTGGGCCATGTCGTAGGCGGTGGCTCGATTCACCGAGGCTCGCTCGGTCGGAACGCGTTGCAGACGTCGCACCAGTTCTGTGTCATGGATTCCGAGTCGTCGCATCGTACTGTTAATCGCGTCAACACCCAAAAAGTCAATGAGTAAGTTGGTTGCCGTGTTATCCGATACCGTAATCATTAATGTATTTAAATCCCGTAAGCTATAGGCGTGTCCCGGGGTTAGGTCGAATAATACGCCGGATCCATCCACCTGGTCCTCGGCACGCATGGTGACCATGGCATCCAATGAGAGGTTTTCCTCTTCAACTCGGCGATAGAGTTCGATCATTATGGGAATCTTGATGGTACTAGCCGAGGGGAAAACGTCCTTTTCATGATAGGCGACCGTCTTCATAGTGCGAAGGTTCACGGCAAACACGCCATAGTTACCGGGGGCGTTATCCAACAGTGGGGTGAGGGTCATCACTGATAACCGCCTTTCTCAGGGTCCGTTTCATAATTCCAATAATATCATCTCTCTCGAGAATAGGGACAGCAAACAGGAAATTCGTCCAGCAAACGCGAATGGTACGTAAGAAGCAGTAACAGGAAGAAGGCGACTGAGGCATGAGTGTGGTGGTTTTGGGGAGTATCAACCTCGACTTAGTAGCGCGGATCGATCAAGTGCCAAAGGCTGGGGAGACCCGATTGGCTCGGTCTATGCTATTGGTGCCCGGGGGCAAAGGCGCGAACCAGGCATTAGCGGCACGTCGAATGGGAGCGACCACTATTTTGTTGGGCATGATTGGCGAGGATGCGTTTGCCATGCAAGCCCTAAAGTTTTTACGGCAGGATGGGGTCGACCTGAGCCATCTCGAGGTGAGCAAGACAAAGGCCACGGGACTCGCGTTCATTACCGTCGAAGACGGTGGGCAAAATGCCATCACGGTAATCCCCGGCGCCAACGCCGAGGTGGGGTCCGATGCCTTGGCCGATCTCCAACAAGTGCTAGGTCCGAACGATCTGTTGGTGGTGCAATGTGAGATCCCTCTCGAGGTCGTGGAGCGCGCGATGCTGATGGCCAAAAAAGTCGGGGCTCGCATCCTCTGGGATCCCGCACCGGCGGACCGGGGATTTCCTCAGTCATTGTTTAAAGCCGATCTGGTGATGCCGAACCAGGGGGAAGCCGAGATTGTGACTGGGGTCGAAGTGAGCGATGTGCGGTCAGCCAAAGTTGCCGCGCGGCACTTGCGGTCGCGGGGGGCCCAAGTCGGGATTGTTAAATTGGGCGCAGATGGCGTGGTCTGGGCGACTTCCCGGGGGCTTTTCTATGAACCCGGGGTCGAGGTAGAAGCGATCGATGCAGTCGGGGCGGGCGACACCTTTGCAGGTGCCCTCGCAGCACGCCTGGACCACGGAGACGGCCTAGGCGACGCGATTCGCGTCGCGAATCATGCAGCGGCCCTATCTACCACCAAGGCCGGTGCCCAGACATCTTTTCCGTGGCTAAAAGAGGTGGTGTCTTAGAGATGTTTGGCACTGTAGAGAACCTCGGGCGTCCCAGAAGATCAGGCTGGGTCGGATCTTCTTCATCGCAAAAAATTCAAGAGGCGCTGTGCTTGACTTCTGCGGCAGCTTAAAAATATCCGAAAAAGGCTCCGACTCGCGGTAACCTTTTTTGTAGGGAAGCGTTATACCTACCAAAGAGGTTTTATGAGGAGGCGGATTCATGAAGGCAACCCGAGATCAAAAGCGTGCGGACTACTATCTATATACATGGCAAATTCGTGAGGTACAACGTATTGCCCGGCAGACGAAGACCCCGCCTTCTGAGGTGATGCGTTCTCTCTTAAGCCGAGCACTTGAGAATCAGGGTCAGACCGCTATGGCGGAATAAAGACCCACCGACAATAAGGCCCGGATCCCGCGACACATGGGATCCGGGCCTTATTGTATCCGGGATCGAGGTTTCTCATCGACGTTGGCCCGTTTTAGTGCTCAAAAGATATCTTGGTGATCGCAGACGTATAAAATGCCTGCGGAAATGCCACTCCACGTGCAGGCATCGAGAGAGTACAATAGATCTGGGATAACCACCGGATGGAAAATAGGGTGGATCATTCGATTCGAAGGAGTGGTTTCGGTCGTGTCAGAGTCATTTCGTGTTAGTAAAGATTCTTTGGGCGAGGTAAGAGTACCAATAGAGGCCTATTGGGGCCCACAAACACAACGCGCTGTACAGAACTTTCCCATTAGTGGGCTGCGGTTACCTCGGCGCTTTATCCGTGCTCAAGGCGTGATTAAATGGGCGGCGGCTAAGGCCAATCGGGATGCAGGAGTGTTGGACGCGAAAGTGGCCGACGCAATCATGCAGGCCGCCGACGAAGTGATTGAGGGACGTTATGATAGTCATTTTGTGGTGGATGTGTATCAAGCCGGAGCCGGTACTTCCCAAAATATGAATGCGAATGAGGTTATTGCGAGTCGGGCCCAAGAAATTTTAGGCGGCCAGCGAGGCGACACTGAATTGGTGCACCCCAACGACCAAGTCAACATGGCGCAGTCGACCAACGATACCATTCACGTGGCAATCCATATTGCGGGAGCCGAAGCGATTGTTCATGACTTACTCCCTGTGATCGATAAGGCGGCGCAGGTTTTGGAGATGAAGGCAGAATCGTGGATGGGGATCGTTAAATCGGGCCGAACGCACTTGCAAGACGCGGTACCGATGCGGCTTGGTCAAGAGATTGGAGGATATGCAGGTGCACTCAGGTATTGGCAGGAGAGCTTAGCGGAGCGGGTGCAACGCCTTTTTGCCATTGGCCTGGGTGGGAACGCGGTGGGAACCGGCATTAACGCGCACCCGCAATATAAAGAATGGGCAACCCGTGCTGTGGCAGAAAAAACTCGATTGCCGTTTAAGCAACCGGACAATATGTTTACCTTCATTCAAAATCTTGATGCGGTGTTGGAGGTGTCTGGTACCTTACGAGGGTTGGCGACAGCCGTGGGTAAAATCGCGAGTGACCTGCGACTCTTAAGTTCTGGTCCCCGGACAGGAATTGGGGAGTTGAAACTGCCCGCGGTTCAGCCTGGTTCCTCTATCATGCCCGGTAAAGTCAATCCGGTGATGGCAGAAATGATGAACATGATTTGCTATCAGGTGGTGGGAAACGATACCACGATTCAAGCGGCCGTCAGTGGGGCACAATTGGAATTGAACGTCATGATGCCGGTCATTGCGTACAATTTATTGCACGCGGTGACGATTTTGGCTAATGGCATAAGAGTCCTGACCGAATTTGCATTGATGGGACTAGAAGCGGACGTGGAACGAGTGACCGGATACGTCGAGATGAATACCGCCATGGCGACGGCATTGAATCCGTTTATCGGATATGACCAGGCTGCGGTGGTGGCAAAAACCGCATTTGCCGAAGGGAAAACCGTGCGTCAAGTGGTTCGGGAACAGAAGCTCATGGATGAAGAAACCTTAGATCGTGCGTTAAATCTCGAAAAGATGACTGAGCCTCAGAGTTAGCGTGTCATCTGACGCGATTTTTGTATGAGGAAGTTGTCGAATCTCCTTGCATCTTGATTGGGAGCGTGGTAAGATACATTTTGCTGTTCGAAAGAACACTGATTGCCCGGTCCTTGAAAACTATATCGTCAGTCACGCAAAACGTAAGACCATAAAGAAGTCAGCAGAGTCATGGAGAGTTTGATCCTGGCTCAGGACGAACGCTGGCGGCGTGCTTAATACATGCAAGTCG
>JAKADJ010000438.1 GCA_021820645.1 Bacillota bacterium | reverse complement strand
TGGGTACGGTAACCGGACCCACGTCCTGCAACAATCGGTCTACAAACCAGGTAGTAACCAGCAAGGTTCCGTCCACCTTGGGAACCCCGGGTACGGAGTCGTAGAACCTATAAATATTTTGGACGGTGGTGGGGACGTTCGGTGACCAATTGGCATCCCGCAGATGCCAATGCCAGAGGTAAAGATATCGATGAATCACCATGGATGCCGGGGGGCGGTAGCGAACCTTTGCACTTAACGTATAAATGTTTTGGGACGAGACACTTTTTACTTTCCCATGCGCCATGACCAGGTACCCATACGCGGTCATGAAGCCGCCAGTAGCTCTGAGCTCCCCACTGTTCTCGAACATCACCAAGTATCTTTGGCTCTGGTGCTCTCCGAGTAGCGTCGCCAGCGTGGGCCCCGAAGCCGCTAGTGTGGGGCCATAAGCGATAATTTCGGGCATCAGCTGTCGCACTTGATCGATGAGCGGCCAGCGGGTACACAGCAATGCGGGCAACGCCTGTGGTTGGACCATATTCCAAGACTGGTTGGCTTTTCGGAGCCAAGATAGGGCGGGCACCACTCGCGGTTTCCATGCGGTAAGCAACGCTGCCAGCGTGGGGATCTTTTGTTGAGTAAGGTCCGAAGGTACCCCTTGGAGCGCGATGCTGGCCCCTTTCGTAATATCGACCCCTCCGGCCAAGAGGTTCATACTATTGGCGTAGATGGTCCCGTAATGCGGGATCAGCCTGGCGTAAATAGCCATCCTGCCAGCGCCTTGCAACGCAGACAGGGTTCCATGAAGTGCTATAAGAGCGGTATCGAGCTGCTGAAACTTCTTTTGGTGCAGGTCACTCTGGACCGTACCGAGTTCGTGCGACAGCCGCGGGATGCGAGCCTCAACCAGCCACAGGGGAATCGCTACATAAATGGCCAGAGCCGTCGCGATCCCGATACCTAGGATCCATTTCCCACGCGAACTGACACCCATCGTCATACCTACCTTAGGAAGTAATATCGACCCTTATCCTATCGCACTGTGGCAGCCAATACCATCCTGCCCACTATTTATGGTGTAGAAGATGCCACTAAATTACAGCAACGCCTGATGCCTAAACGATGGCAACAGACGCTCCGCTTTGGTTGGTCTAGGCGATCCCGGAGAATCCAATGACTTCTAAGCCGTTTCGGCGCATGAGTTGCGAAAACGGTTCAATTCCAACCAGGTCCCCTGGAAGATGTCCGACCACGATGACGTTGCCCGCTGCTTCCTGACGTAATTTTAACTTAGCGTCGGTGGCGAGATGGATATAGATCACCGTGCCAATCCCGTGGTTAAAGTACTCGCGGGCGATTTCATAGCCTCCGTTAGTCCCAGCCCCGTGAACCACCACAATGCGTCCTGCGGCGGCTTCTAAGGACCCGACCGCTACTTCGGGCCTTACGGGGGCATTCCTGATTTCATCCAGAGTATGCAGTGCCGCCACGACGTTTTTAATCGGTTCTGTGGGCAGGATCCCGCCCACAGCCGCCGCCATTCGCTGCCGCCCCAATTCGTCCAAGGGATTGTGAATATTCATAAATGGCAGCTGTAAGAGTCGGGCCACGGACACCACGTGGTCGTAGTTGGCGCTATGAAAGCGATCATGCCAGCGTTCGGTCATGGGTTCAATAGCAGACCATGCTCGTTCCCGAGGAACCCCGGCCCGGACCATTAATTCCACATGTCTCTCAAATATTTGGGGAAAGTTAACGAGAGCATCGGCCGGATGATGGGCCATCACTAAATCCACCCCGAGAGCCTTGCCGAGCTCTAAGTCAGCTGCATTAACATCGATCCCAAATAATACCCGCCGGATGTTCTGCCCTGCTACGTAAATGGCACTATCGACTGGCACCTGATCTTGGCCGGCGATTTCAAGCGCCCACTGCATAATCTCGTCGGTTGTTACTCCATTGCTTCCGATCACCAAAACACGTCCTTTTGTCGCTAGGTTAATTGTTGGGATCAAATACGTCACGAATTCCATCACCGAGGGTGTTAAAGCCTAACACCACCAGGAAGATCGCGAGCCCCGGGAATAGCGAAATCCAGGGCGCTAGGGTCAAATATTGCGAACCACTTTGCAACATCGACCCCCAGTTCGCTGCGGGCGGAGGCGGACCCAAACCCAAAAAACTTAGGCTTGCCACACTTAAAATCGCGCTCCCGATATTCAGTGTCGCCACCACAATGATGGGAGTTGCCGCGTTAAGCAAAATATACCGGAACATGATCCGTAGAGGGGAGGCGCCAATGCATCGGGCCGCCTCGACAAACTCTCTTCCCTTAACCTCCAGCACCTGTCCCCGGGTAATTCGGGCGAATTGAGGGATGGTAACCACCCCAATCGCGATGATGGCGTGGCCTAACGAGGGGCCTAGAATCCACGCCATGGATAAAGCGAGTACGAGTCCCGGAAAGGCCAACGCCGCATCTACCACACGCATCAAGAGGTCATCTACAATCCCGCCGAAGTAGCCCGCAATTAGTCCCAGTGGCACACCCACTACCACGCCGAGCACCACGATGAGAAGCCCTGAGATGAGGGAGCCGCGGGCTCCCCAAATGATGCGACTCAGTACGTCGCGACCCAATTCGTCGGTCCCGAGCCAATGGGCGGCCGTCGGTGCGTGAAACGCCTGAGAAAAATGTGCGGCCAAGGGAGAATAGGGGGCGATAACGGGCGCAAAGATGGCCAATGCCACAAAAAACAAA
>JAKADJ010000437.1 GCA_021820645.1 Bacillota bacterium | reverse complement strand
GATCATACGGACCGACATCCTCCAAATGCGCGAGCAACGGATGCCAAAATTGTTCCGTCATTTTGATAAACTCGGTGAGGGATCGCACATACTGCTGATCGACCCACCGATCCCAAATCGTTTCCCACAAGCGGGTCCATCGCCATCGTCGGCCATACAGACGCTGTTCGGTTTCGGTTGCGGGATGATCATGCCAAAGGTTCCAACTGGCTCGGGCGGCTCGAAATTCCATTATCATCATGATTCGTCGTCCCCTTTCTGCTGCCAATCCTGTAACAAATCCTCCATCACACTTTCATCCCATTGCGAGGCATCCCGGCTCGGTTCTGACTGAGGAATCGAAAGCGAGAGTTGAGCTTTCATGGCCTGCACCTGCTGTTCCAAGTCTGCCAGGCGCTGCTCGACGGTGAGCGGCTCCGAGCGCAGGCCCTGATAGATCCACTGTTTCAGTTGCTGCGAACGGGTTCCCGACCGGTACTGCCGGATGCGGGCCAGCAAATCGGCATCGTCTTCGGAATCGCAGGAGAGGATAATACGAATGCGCATGCCGATCTCCTTTCTGCTTGGTGTCTGTCGGCCTTTCATCATAGCATGGCACCCCAGGCACCATCTGGCACACGGAGCCCCGTAATAAAGGTGCCAGATGGTGCCTCCTGGTGACCAGACCTACCGGGGCATGGCGGCCAGATAGCCTTGCACATTGGCCCATTGCGGCTCAGCCGGGATAGTCACCGGCATCGTGCCGATCTGAGCGCCTTGCAACAAGGGCGCCGCACCCCCGATGATCAGACAGGCTTGCAATCGCGGCAAAATTGGTCCCCAAGCCGTTTGTACCCGCGTCATGAGGCTGTCGCGCCACTGATGCACTAAGGGCTGTCGCAAGGATTCCAAGGACTGGGACGTACCGCGCACCGTAATGGTGGATTGACCATCAAGTTCATGGGGAGCAAACTCGACCTGCCACATCGTGGCAATACGCCGAGCCAAGGCCGCATTAACTTGGTGCATGCCGACTTCCCAAGTTCCTGACGGCTCGGGAGCCAGTCGGAGCCGGTGATCCGCTGTCACGTCAATGAGCACATAATCGGTGGTGCGGTAGCCGATGTCGATCACCCCATACAGTCCGGGGGGCGACTGTGGAGTCAGCAGATGCATGACAGCAGCTATGCTTTGGGGAAAGACATGTACCCGGGCAACAATCAGCCGATGATGATTAATCTGTCCCGAACCGGTTAGAGCCTCGGCCAAGGCTTGGTGATGCGGGCCATACCAGGACAGCGGTAATCCGACCGCCAAGGCCACAGGCCCATCGTTCCAAATCGCTTGCGTCAGATGGCCCGCCATCAGTAGCGTTAAATCCCGGGTCAGCCGATCCTGCGCTTTGTCCCGCGAAAACAAACTGGTAGTCATCCGTCCCGCATCGCTGCCAATCCAGTAGGCTTGTTCGGGCTCCTGGCCCCAGGCGATCCGTTCCGGTGTCGTCGAACGCACGGTCATCCCCGTCTCCGGGATGATATCAGCCGGGGCGATCCAGCTGGGCCACATCAGAGGCGGATGATGCTCAGCAATGCCTTTACAAAACCCATGGCCGCAATCCACCGCAATGCGTTGCATCTCTGTCATAGTGCGACTCCTTTTTCTTGTTATAAGGGCAATGACTCCTGCCGTAACATCGGTGTCATCACGTCCAAGACGAAATCTGAGGGGTATGGTTGCCACGTACCTCCGGACACTCTGTAGTACCAGTGATCGCTCCATCCGGAGTTGAGATGCCAGATGACTCGCCACACAAACTGCATGCCCACATGCCCCTTTTGACGATACCAGACGAAAATCAATCCCTGATGGATAAAGCTTTTGGCCGTTTGCCGTTCGAGATCCCCCGGATGTCCCGGATCGTCAGGCAACGAAAAACACCACCCCGAAAGAGGTTGGTCGGGATCGCTGAGGCCCAAAGGACAGCGCTGAGCATGCGTAGTCAGCCAGCTCAACTCGTCTAAGTATTGGTTATAGGCATCAAAAACCGTGAGGGTTGCGGTGGAAGTAGACATCGTAACGCATCCTTTCTTGCGTATCACTCCAAATGTCGAAGCGGGAGGCAGGGGGACCAGAGGACAGATGAACGCTGTTAATCCGACCAGGTTTCGGTGATGAATGCTTCTAAGTCCCGGGCCAAGGCCATCCATAAGCCCCCGGGTCCTTCGGAACGATAAATATTAGCCATGTATTCCGCATCATAATTGGCATGGTAATAGCACGGTTGCCTATTAAGATAAACGCATTGATTGTCCGATACCTCTTGACCGCCATGCATGGGGCGCAGCGAATGAAAGTCCAATTCGTCCCCCTGGCCATCTACCAAAGAGAATACGCTGACCGTATGCACACCGCTCACGAGAAAACTGATAAAATGCTTGCCAATGATCTGCTTTTCGTCTATCCAAAAACGCAATTGAGGAAAGGTGGATGCCAGCGACTGGGTATCGACTGCTTGAATCCCGGGGATATCCGGTATGATGATCATAACTGCATCTCCTTTGGGGTAGATTCTTGCCTCTGGGCTATTTACTGCATCGGCGAATGCTCGTAGATTGGCCGTTTTGACGGACGGCTTGGACTTTGATCCACATCTCGGGGATGTCGGGACAAAAAACCCACCAGTCATCATCAACTTTCACATCAAGCAGGGCTGGCCGAATGACCACGATGGCTCCGTCTAACAACTGCTGCCATTCGTCAACCG
>JAKADJ010000436.1 GCA_021820645.1 Bacillota bacterium | reverse complement strand
GACCTGCTCCCTCTGGCTTCGGTTCCCAGCCTATAGCATCAAGGACCGGCTGGGCGATGGACACAATAAGCGATTGCAAGGCAGACCGATCATTGGTGTCGGCTATTATATCCAGTATCTCCATGTTTTTGGCCACAGCGCTCCAGACATCGGGGTCTCGTTCTGACTGCAACGCGCGCCATAATGGGACGATGTGGGATAGTGGAACGTTGTCGGCTAAGACGGTGGCCCATGCATCATCAACGATTTGAAATCGTTCAATTGCGGTAAGCGATTCCAACGACGTGACGAGACGCTGCCACAAGGTTTGATCATAGGTGGCGCGGTAAAATCCCCAGCCTCCATCATTCACGTTGACCAACGCCCAATCAGGGGGGAGCGGGATGCTCACGGGGGTGTTCTCAAGAATCAACCGGACAATGGTTTGGGATCCGTTTTGGCGGCGGATCTTTACGGTCATCGGGACCTGCCATCGGCCGTCACCTGTTCCGCTATAAAGAAACTGTTGTTGGCTCACTGTCAACTGGCCATCCTCGGCGTTCCATTCAGCCGTGATGATCGGGTGGCCGGCTTGAAAGACCCACGTGTCCATCATGGAGCGAACCGGTTGGTCCGACACCGATTCCAAGGCATTCCACAAGTCACCGGTCTCGGTGTTTGCCAAACGGTGAATGTCGAGATATTGCGAAATCCCCTGGCGAAAAGTTTCTGGCCCTAGATATTGTTCAAGCATGCGAAGGACCGACCCTCCCTTTTGATAGGTGAGCACATCAAACATGGCCCACGACTCCGAGGGCCGGCCTACCGCAAACTCGATGGGCCGTGAGGATTTCAATCCATCAATGGTCATGGCATAGGATCGACCGTGACTAAAGGTGGTCCATGGATCCCATTCGGGATGCAAGGCTTCGGTGGCCAGATTCTGCATAAACGTCGCGAAGGCCTCGTTGAGCCAGATTCCGTTCCACCACCGCATTGTGACCAAATCACCGAACCACATATGGGCGGTTTCGTGGGCCATGATGCTTACTAAATTCATATGTTCAGCTTGAGATGCACGATCAGGGTCGATTAACAGGTATTCGTCTCGGTATGTTACCAGGCCTAAGTTTTCCATGGCTCCGGCTTCAAACTCTGGTACGGCGATGTGATCGAGTTTGTCCCCCGGATAAGGAATTGCAAAGTATTTTTCGAAGAAACGGAGCATGTCTGGCGCCGTCCTGGCTGCCACGGAGGTTAAATGCATCTGGCTAGGGCGGGCAGCAATTCGCACGGGAATCTTTCCGACCATAGTGGGCTGGGTCCATTCGTAGGGGCCGATCACAATCGCTACCAGGTAAGAGGACATGGGAATGGTATCAGCAAAGGTGATGCGGTGTTTGCCGTCTGGGTCCACCTGGCTTGCAATCTGGCGTGCATTGGATAAGGCGGCTAATCCCGGCTCGATCAAAAGCGTCAATGAATAGATGGCCTTAAATTCCGGTTCATCCCATCCTGGGAACACTTGTCGCGCATCGGTGGCCTCGCACTGGGTGACCGCAAAGATAGTGGTGGTGCCGTCGGGATTTTTGACCGTGGTGCGATAAAATCCGCGGAGATCGTCACCCAAAGTGCCGTCATAGTGGAGGATGAGGGTCCATTGTCCCGGGCTAATGGGCCGCGGCCATGATAGTACAAGTTGTTCTTCTTCGGGACGATAGGAGAATTGTGCGGCAATTTCTTGCCCGGTGGCGTTGTTTAGCGTGACATCATGGACGATGAGATCTAGCGCATTGATGACCATTTCTTGGACGTCATCTCGAACATCGATCGTAATGCGAGCGGTCCCTTGGAAAGTTCCGCCGCGGAGGTCGGGACAAATCTCTAAGTCATAACGTGTAGGGATGACGCTGTGCGGCAGGCGATAGGGAGGGTGCTCAGCCATGGGTAATCGCTCCTTTTACTATTAATGTGGTCAGAAAACAGGCAATCACGAGCAAAGGCGGCTCCAACGTCATGCGGAGGTCGCAGCCGCCTGTCTACACGAGTAAGTATACCTAAAAATTGAGGGAATATCGGGTTAGCGGGTCATAGCAACGATTCGCCTAAGGGCGAGCACTGGAGATGAATCGATCCAATATAAGAGGTTCGGTGACGGAGAGGGTAGCGAGCCCGACTTAATTTGTTGGGCCGGTACCCGCATAGCGTGGGCATCGTGCTAAACTTTTAAAAACGATAGGCTAGGTTTTGACGTGCGTGCAAATCGTTGCCGCCTTTCTAAGGAGCAAACAGATGAAAATCCAACAGTCCACGATATCCCTACCGTCCAAATGGGGATTGCCAACTACCCCATTGCTTGAAACCCGTGGACCTCAACGTTCCCAGTTGATGGTGGTGTTTCCCGGTAGCAATTATATGAGCGATGCGCCCTTATTGCGATATGCGCGTCGGGTTGGGCTTGAGAAGGGATGGGACGTTTTAAGCTTGGAGTACGGGTTTCAAGCCAACCGGGCCGAGCTTCGGGAATCAGATATGGCCACGCTGGTAGAAGAGGCCATGGCGGCAGTCGCGTCCCTGTCAAATCAATATGGGACAATGGCGTTTGTCAGCAAGAGTCTTGGTACCGTGGTAGCAAGTCATGTACAAAAAGCCCTGTCGATGTCCCAGCCAATGCGCGACCACATCTTTCTTACACCGCTAGTCTCTGCCACGGCGACCATGCGACAAACAGATCATGCGCTGGTTGTGGTGGGATCGGCTGATCCG
>JAKADJ010000435.1 GCA_021820645.1 Bacillota bacterium | reverse complement strand
GCTGCGGCAGTGGATTCACTCCGAAGTCACAAGTTGAGATTACCGTTGCTCTCGGACTCAGCCCACCCGACGAAGATTTGATTTATAGAGTTAATCATCAGATCGGGGGCGAAAATGCATTAAGCTTGACTCCTCAATTGTTTGGAATGTCCATAAGGAGTCGATGGGTGCAGAGAAGGCATTCTGTTTGGACTTCACACCATTTGTGCAGACGGCCAGAGAGCGATCGTCTACCGACCCGGCGCATGACTTCTTGCACGTGCAGCGTGCGTGGAAAAATGCCCAAAGGATCGTCCAGGTGACTCCCGCGGATGTGGACGTGGTGGGTCCGGCGGTTTTGTTGCACGAGCTGTTCAACTATCCCAAAGACGATCCCCGGTCGCCGTGGTCCGGGGACGTCTGTGCTGAATACGCGCGGGACGTGCTCGTGCACGTCGACTACCCGCGCGAGAAACGCGACCAGGTGTTGGATTGTATCCGATTTCATTCCTTTTCGCGTGGCGTCGTACCATCGCATATTGAAGGGAAAATTGTGCAAGATGCAGACCGATTAGATGCCCTGGGGGCCATCGGGATCACGCGGCTTTTGGCCGCGAGTGCCCACATGAAGATTCCGTTCTATCATGCGACGGACCCCTTTGCCCAACACCGGGACTTGGACGACAAAAAAACAGGGGTTGGACCATCTGTATACCAAACTATTGAAACTTGCCGACGGCATGCATACGCCCGTGGGAAAGGATATGGCCGTGGCCCGCATTGAATTTATGAAGAAATACTTGCAGCAACTGCGGGATGAGCTCTAAATGGGACGTAGTGCCGCGTGCCAATGACAGCGTAGTCAATCCCGACAAGCTCGGCATCGATGGCCGTCGTCCGCGAAGTTCCGAATGAATCTCACACTGTCAGAACACTTTGCGAGACTAATGATGCACTACTGGGGGCAATTGTTGATGGCTAAGGAAGACGTATTGTTCTCCGAGTTCTTGCGAATCACTGGTTACTTAAATTCAAAGCTTGATATTACTCCGATTTTGTTTGGCTCTCTTGGACTTCAGCAAGTTTCGGGGGTTCCGCTATATCCGCAGGACATCGATATTTTAGTGCCGCTGGTGTGGCTTCAAGATGAATGGAGCGTTCTAAAGAATACGTTGGAGGAGTTGGGCTATCAACTTTTCGACTTACATGAACACGAATTTCGCAAGGGTACCGTAAAGGCGGCTTTCGCCTTCGAAGAGGATTTGTGGGGATTTGCGGCCGTAGACCACCGAAGTCTTGAGGTTATGACATACGAGGGGTGCAGATATCGCCAGCTCTCGTTAAGGGATTTCCTTAACGTGTATACGGCTTCAGTAAGGGATGGATACAGAAGGACCAAAAACAACAACAAAGACGTACAGAAAATTGAATTGTTAACTACTTTATTGGGCGACTAGGGGCTTCAAATGGTGCGTAAACACGCAGCCACGGGCGTTATTTTCTTCTTGAACTTAAGCAGCAAATACACAAAATGGCATCACCCGCTATCGATTCTATTGGTTCGGAAAACAATGTGCTACCCTGTGGGAGGAACGGTTGGCCTGACCACGACAGACGCCCCACGCAGCATGTGAATACGCACGTTGGGAGATAGCCCATGCCTTGATGACTTGTTAATGGTCAGCCGTCCCGTATTTCTCGTGGGCGCGCTTAGCGCCTCACATGATTCGCCGCGAGTTTAAGGCATAATCGGGGGCGTATATGCCTTAACGATCCCTAGCCATGACAGCCACAACAACCACTACCACGGCTCATTTGTATGACAAGTCATTACTGATGACTTGTCATACAAATGAGGTTCGGGTTCTCTCTCTTTACCGCGACCGACCCCGATCGGCCTGGTGGGCCAACTGCTGCGCCCGTTGGGCTTGCACGGCTGGGTCCTGCCACGCCTTCTCAGCCGTCCGCTGGGCATAGTCTTCCAGGTGCCCGGGCTTCCGGGTGACCAGGTTTGGTGAGCCTTGGACAATGGCCTGCGTAATCTCCGAGAGGGTATACTGCCCGGACCCGGCCATCCTCGTGGCAATCATCCAATCCAGCTGTGACCAATCCGGCTCCGGATAGCGCGTTTGCAATGCCTGAGCTTGCTGCCGATACTCGTCGAGCGGTCTCCGGCGACCCCATGACGGCCATCCGGGCGGGGACTGCCACGCTGCAATCGTCTCGCGTCGGGTGTGTTGCTCCTGGCGGATGGCTCGCTCGTCCAAGAACCGGTCGAGCTTCGCTAACACCACCTCCGCCTGGGCCATCACCTGGCCGCTCCATTCCCGCAACAAGACAAACGGATGCCGTCCATTGTCTAACAGCCGTTCGGGCTTCTGGTTCGTGAATCCGGCCAAGCGGCCATAATGCTGCGCATCGGCGCTATTCCGGTCGCCCCCAAAGTCGTGGGCAAACCCTCGGGCCAACACCGTCCGATGCGAGGCTGCGACGGGCTCCACCGACACCTTGAGCCAAGCCTGCAAGTTCCCTGGGCTCGTCTCGGTCACCACGGCAGGGTGGAACCCTTCGCCTTGGAGACGGTCCACCGCGGCGGGCGTGAGGTCATCGACGAGCACTAACCCATGGTCTCCCGCCGGTCGCACATAAATGTCATTCCCCTGGGCATTCATCCGTTTCAGCCAGCCCACATTCCGCACCACCTCATCCGGGGTCCACAGCCGTGACATCAGCTGGCCTTGCTGCCCGTCTCGAATCCCCACATCCA
>JAKADJ010000434.1 GCA_021820645.1 Bacillota bacterium | reverse complement strand
AGGAGAATGATATGAAGATATTACGCGCCGTGATTGGAGTGAGCGTGGGGCTTTGGATCCTAGTCGGACTCGCCTATCCTTTAGCCATGACGGGCATTAGTCAGGTCATCTTCCCGTATCAGGCCAACGGAAGCCAAGTCAAGCTCAATGGCAAGGTCGTCGCGTCGGCTCACGTAGGGCAGTACTTTGACCAAGCCCAATATTTCTGGGGCCGTCCCTCGGCCACGACCCCACCTTACAATCCGGAGGCATCGACGCCCAGTAACCTAGGGCCCACGAACAAGCTCTTGATCCAACACATCAAAGCGCGCGTGGCACTATTGCTCAAGACGACACCGGGTTTGACCGTGAACCAGATTCCGGCCAGCATGGTGGAAAGCTCCGGATCGGGATTAGATCCCGATATTACGGTGCAATCCGCCCTGATTCAGATTCCGCGCATCGCCAAGGCGACTGGGATTAGTCGTGCCACCTTAACCAAGATCGTGAATCAGCATGTCATCGGACCACAATTGGGCATCTTTGGGCGGTCTCACGTCAACGTGGTGGACCTCAATCTCGCGGTGTTTAAGCTCTTACACCCATAAAGATCTCGCCTGATCGCCTAAAAAAGGCCTCCCGCGTTGAGGGGGGCCTTTTTGCTGGGATTCTCACCGAAAGACGTGTTACACTGCTTGGCAAGAACCTACGGGAGGGAGGATCGGCAGGAACCCCGATGAAATTCATACCTAGTGGCATGAAGTCCCGTGGCAAGTCTCCAACCTATACGCCGAAATGGCGGGTCGTACGCTCCCCCTTGATGCCTTGGGTGGTTCCTACGCGCCGATCTGGCCGCATCCCGGCCCTCGAGGGCCGGGCTTTCCTCGCCGCCACGCTTGTGGTCGGCATTCTATCTGGTGTCCTATGGACATTACGAGATGTGTTTCTCCCCATCAACATCGCCTTGGTGTATCTACTGCCGGTTCTAGCCGTGGCGCTGCGTTGGGGCATTTGGCCCGCGCTTTACTCTGCAGGTCTAGGTGTCCTCGCCTTCGAGTACCTTTTTGTCCCTCCCGCCTTAAGCTATACGATAAAAGACTATCGATTCCTGATTTCATTTGGCATCTTTTTAGCGGTGGCGCTGGTGACCGCCAGTTTGGCACAGACTTTACGCCACCAGATGCAAGATGCCCTGCACCGTGAATCCCTGACCTCCTCGCTCTATGAATTGAGCCGGCATATGGTGGCCGTGAGGGATCTCGAAACCTTGTTGGATGAGGTGGCACGGCATGTATCAGAAACCTTTCTAAGCCCGGTGCCCGTCATGATCGCCCTGCCCGACGCTCACGACCAGTTGCGCATTGCGGTCAGAACCCCCTCCAACCAACCGGATTATCGGGTCCATGCCAATGTTTTGGACTGGGTCTATCACCACGGTGAGCAAGCGGGCTTCGGGGAAAATAAGAGCACAGAGCTTTTGTATGTGCCGTTAAAAACCGAGGATAAGGTGCATGGCGTGATGTGCATCGGGGCCTATGGCCTGGGCACTGTATTTACCGCAGAACAGCTCCGCATCATCGAAGCGCTGGCAGGTCTGGCCGCCGTGTCCATCGCCCGCATTCACTACGAAGAAGAAGTGAAACGAGCCCATTTAAGTGCGGAGTCGGAACGACTTCGCTCCGCCTTACTCGATTCAATCTCCCATGAACTGAGGACCCCTTTGGCTACCATTATCGGATCCGTCACGGGCCTTTTGGATGGCATGGAAATGCTGACCACCCGAGACCAACGCGAACTCTTGACCACAATTCGCGAAGGGTCGATGCGCATGAATCGGCTGGTCACGAATCTCTTGGGAATGGTCCGCTTGGAAAGCGGGATGCTCCGACTGAATCGGCAATCGAATGACATGGCCGATATGATCGGCGTAGCCCTACGCCAAGTCCAAGATGCGCTAGCGGGTCGGCGCGTCACCGTGAATATCCCGGACGATCTACCGCCCGTTGACGTCGACGATGTCCTCATCGACCAAGTCTTAACCAATCTTTTGAGTAATGCCATCAAATATTCGCCAGATGCCAGTGAAATTCGTATCGACGTCGAATATACCGAAGACACCATGGCCCTGTCCGTTCAGGATGCCGGGATCGGAATTCAGCCTTTGGAAGCGGATAAACTTTTTGACAAATTTTATCGGTCCCCTAACGCCCAGCACATCCCGGGCACGGGTCTCGGCCTCGCCATTTGCAAAGGCATTATTCTCGCGCACGGAGGAACCATTAAAGCCCGACGCGGGAGTCCACGCGGCACCGTCATGACCATCGAGCTCCCGTTGTTCAAGCCGCCCGAAAGGGAGCCAATCTCGTGCTAGGTCCCAGAATTCTTATCATTGACGACGAAGCCCAGATTCGAAGACTCTTGACGGTGACCTTAGAGGCGCACGGCTACCGTACCGACCAGGCCGCCACCGGCGATGAGGGGCTTCGTCTCACAGAAGCCTTGCGGCCCGATCTCATCATATTAGACCTTAGTCTACCCGATATACGCGGCACGATGGTCTTGGAACAAATTCGCGCCTGGTCTAAGGTGCCGGTGGTCATTCTCACGGTACACGACGACGAGTCCGAAAAAGTGTTCGCACTGGACCACGGGGCCGACGACTACATCACCAAGCCCTTTAGTATGGGCGAACTGATGGCGCGGGTCCGAGTGGCGCTACGTCACGTGGCAGAGTCTCCCGAGGATCCGATCATGAGAGTCGGCACCCTA
>JAKADJ010000433.1 GCA_021820645.1 Bacillota bacterium | reverse complement strand
GGTTAACGCATGATACTTCGGCGCCGTTTCCCCGCGGGCCAATGCTTGCTCCACCAACACATCGATGACGCTGCCATTTTCCGCATGCATCGCAATCAGCCCGCCGATTTCTCCGGCGCGTTGGAGGGCCCTAAAGATACCCCCGTCATCCACCATGAAGACCCCGGGGTAGGCGGTAAACATTTTGAAACTGGTCACCCCTTGGTCCACCATGTCCTGCATATCCTTGAGGGTATCCGGAGTGGCTTCACTCAAGATCATGTGAAAGCCATAATCGATAGTGGCCTTCCCCTCGGCTTTGCCGAGCCAGGTCTCAAAAGCCTCTTGCACGGTATGGCCCCTTTGCTGAATCGCGAAATCGACAATCGTGGTAGTGCCGCCGAATGCGGCGGCGCGCGTCCCGGTCAGAAAGTCGTCGGAGGACATGGTCCCCCCAAACGGCATATCAAAGTGGGTATGCGCGTCAATGCCGCCCGGCAGCACCAAAAGACCCTTAGCATCGATCACCCGATCGGCGGTTTCGATGAGACGGCGGCCAATCTTTTCGATCACCTCGTCCACAATCAACACATCGGCGTGATAGTCGTCGGTGGCGGTGACAATATGGCCATTCCTAATCAAGGTTTTCATCGATAATCTCCCTCCTCCCACTAACTGGACAATCTTTCTTGGCGTTGACGCCAGGTTTCCTTGGGACCATGGTCTATCGGAACCATTTCAATACAGTCGGGCACCGGGCACACCAATGCGCAGAGATTGCAGCCGACACAGTCCGCTTCGCGGACCACAGGGTTTTTTTGACCCGGAATGCGGTCAATGCATTGATGGGCTCCATCTTCGCAGGCAATGTAGCAGAGATTGCATCCAATGCACTGTTCCGCGTGAATGTGGGCGACCATTTGGAACGAGTAACTGAGGCGCAGGTCGTTCCAATCTCCCACCCGGGGGGCAGCACGCCCCACGATTTCGTCGACCTTTTGGATCCCGCGCCGATTGAGATAATCGTTCAAGCCATCGGTTAGATCGCGTACCATGCGAAACCCATAATGCATGGCGGCGGTACAGACCTGAACCGTTTGGGAGCCGAGCAGCATGAATTCGACCACATCGCGCCACGTCTCAATCCCCCCAATGCCACAGAGTGGCACGGAGATTTGGCGGTCATTATAGAGGCTCGACAGCATGTGGAGCGCAATGGGCTTGACCGCCGGACCACAATAGCCACCATGAGAGCCTCGGCCATCCACCTGGGGAATGGGCATCCAGGAGTCAATATCTACCCCCATCACGCTGTTAATGGTGTTAATGAGGGACAGCGCGTGCGCGCCGCCGGATACGGCAGCACGTCCCGGCATCCGCACATCGGTGACATTCGGGGTCAATTTGACAATCACCGGGATCGACGCGGCGCTGGTTACATAGCGCGTAATTTGTTCGGCATACTCGGGAACCTGGCCAATCACAGAACCCATGCCCCGTTCACTCATGCCATGGGGGCATCCAAAATTAAGCTCAATGCCATCGGCCCCGGTGTCCTCCACGTGATGCACCATATCGGCCCACAGCTTCGCATTGGATTCAAACATCATGGAGACAATGACCGCATGATGCGGAAAGCGGCGTTTGACTTCTGCAATTTCTTTCAAGTTGTCCTCAATCGATCGGTCCGAGATGAGCTCAATGTTATTGAGCCCCATCATGCGTCGATTCCCATAATCAATGGATGCCAATCGGGAACTCACATTGATTATCGGCTCGCCCACGGTTTTCCACACGGCTCCGCCCCAACCTTCATCAAAGGCCTTACTTACTTGGTATCCGGTGTTGGTCAAAGGACCCGATGCCAGCCAAAATGGATTGGGAGACCGGATGCCAGCGAAATCTACGGATAAGTCCGCCATGTCATTTCCTCCTCACTACGGATTGGGAACCGGTTCCGATGAATGGCAACGGCCACCCGTTTCCCATCGGCCACCGCCTCCACCACCGTGGCTTCTCCGGGCCGTGCCAGACAATCTCCAATGGCATAGACTCCGGGAAGCGAGGTTTCTAGGGTCTTTGGGTCCACCAGCACCCGATCCTGTTCGGTTTTAGCGCCCAACGTGTCCCAGAGGTTTTGCGGTTTGCTTTGCCCAATGGCACGGATCACGGTGTCTACCGGCATAATAAATTCACTATCCGGAATGACTTCCAGGGCTGCCTGGCGGCCACCCGCCTCCCCTTTAACGACGCGGGTCCGCATGCAAC
The DNA here is from genome assembly GCA_021820645.1 of Bacillota bacterium. Next base: position 506 of record JAKADJ010000433.1, on the reverse strand, counting down.
GCAATGCCTTGACGCGGCCCTGACCTAAAATCTCGACCGGAACCGTCCACCAGCGGTACCTCACCCCATCTTGTTTGGCAAAGGTATATTCGTACCCATACGCAGGCATGGCGGCTTCATCGCGCCGATATAAGATGGTCACCTCGTCGGCACCGAGGCGACGCGCACAGGTGGCCGCATCCACCGCGGTGTTTCCAGCTCCGATTACCACGACCCGCGATCCCAGGCGGATGTCATCCAACGGCCTCGTCTTACTAGCCTCGACCAAGTCCAGCGCATCCCACACCCCGTCCAGATCTTCACCAGGAATATGTAGCGGCGGGACCCGGCCCAGCCCCACGGCCACCACGACCGCATCCGACTGCTCGCGCAAGTCATCCCACTTTACATCCCGCCCCACTTGCGTGTTAAAGTGAAAAGTGGCCCCGAGTGTTTTGACCAGGTTGACTTCCCAGAGGCTGACCGGCACCGGTTGCCGATACGAAACAATGCCATAGGTATCAAGC
>JAKADJ010000025.1 GCA_021820645.1 Bacillota bacterium | reverse complement strand
TTACCGCGGGCTGGTACCCTGCCAGACGATTCGGACGCCAGGGACATCGGGTCTGGCCTGGGAAAATTTGTCGGCGCGCGTATTCAAAGAGGCCCCGGGCTTTATGGCCGGGGCCTCCTGACGTTCCCTTGAGTTAGGGTTCTAGTGGCGGTTCATTCACACCCAAAATGGGAGGGGTTTGCACTACGCGTAAATATGATGGCCTGGTGGCCGGTGCCGTTTTGGTTCGACGACTCGAGAGGCTTATCGCTAGGAGTGCGATAATGGGAGTCGCACTAAGCGCTGCGAGCAAAGGAACTCCTTGGCCATGGCCAGCACTTATCAAATGGGCCAAAAATGTCCCCATGATCAGTTCAAATCCCCCGATCCCGACGATGAGGAGACTAAAAATGAGGGAATGGGCCGACCACTCGCTCGGCGCGTTGGCCTGCTGGTCTTTCGGACTGCTATGGGCTCTAGTTAAGCTATTCCGCGACATCATTATATGCGGTCCTCCTCATCAATCGAATGGGTTCCTTGTTGCCCAAATTCACTGAGATAACTGAAAAATGTTAACTATCACACATAGTGTACTCGAAGTAAATGCAATAATCAATCCTTTATGACTAGTCTATCCGAACTAGTGACGGATCTATGCATGTCGAGGAAGTTTGCCGGCGGTAGAGCCCAAGGGAGACCAGTTCTGTCTCGTGAAACAGGGACATACCCATAGGACGAGGATGGGACAGGAGGGATCCCTGTGGGAACATTGTGGCATACTTTAAAGCCAGAAGAAGTGGTGATTCAGTGTCGTTCTGATGCAGACTGGGGCCTACATGTGGAGGATGCTGATAAGCGGTTGGAAGAAGTCGGACCCAACGCATTATTGGGAGCACCAGTGGTTTCACCATTAAGTATATTTTTCGGGCAATTTAAGGACTTCATGGTCTTGGTCCTTTTGGGAGCCACCGTAATTGCCTTTCTTTTGGGTGAATTGGGCGACGCGATCACGATTGTGGCCATTGTGATCATGAACGCCATTTTGGGTTTTGTTCAAGAATTTCGGGCCGAAAAATCTGTGGAAACTTTGAAGGCTTTAACCGCACCCACGGCCAATGTGCTACGTCAGGGACGTATGGTAGAGCTTCCCGCCCGCGAACTGGTGCCCGGAGACGTTATCGAGTTGGAGGCGGGCGATCTGGTGCCGGCCGATTCGCGCTTGTTGACGTGTCGAGGTCTCGAAGCCGAGGAAGCGGCCTTGACCGGCGAGTCGTCCAGTGTCATCAAGCGAATTGACGCCTTATCCGACCCATCCCTTCCCGTTGGAGACCGTTCCAATATGGTATTTATGGGGACCGTGATTAGTCGCGGTCGTGGGCGAGCCATGGTGGTAGAGACCGGTATGCATACTGAGATGGGAATGATCGCCCACCTTATTCGAGAAGCTGTGGAAGAACAAACGCCATTACAACGAAGGCTTGAGCAATTAGGTAAGATTCTCGTGATCTTGAGTCTCTTGATCGTGGGCGGCGTGGTCATCACGGGTCTATTTCGCGGTGAACCTTTGTACCAAATGTTTCTGACAGGGGTCAGTTTGGCTGTGGCGGCAATCCCCGAAGGACTACCAGCTATCGTGACGATTGCACTGGCGTTGGGCGTGCAGCGAATGATCCGGGCGCACGCTATCATCCGGCGGTTGCCCGCCGTAGAGACACTGGGATGTACTACCGTGATTTGCTCCGACAAGACGGGGACCTTAACTCGCAACAAAATGACGGTTACCGAGATGTATACATCCAGTGGACGTTGGCAGCGTGATCAGGCAGGGTTCTCAGCGGCACGTTCCGAGGCCCACGATTTAGTGCGGCGAGACTTCGATCACTTGATGCAAGGGGCGGTGTTGTGTAATAACGCGGGATTGAACGCCGAAGAGCCGAATGCAGCTGGTGCAGCCGGTCATGGGGATCCTACCGAACTCGCCATGCTCTGGGCAGCAGTGGAAGGAGGCGAAAAACGCCCTTCGGACCTAGTTCGCGGGTATCTACGGGCTGATGAAATCCCCTTCGAGTCGGAGCGCCAACGCATGGCCGTGTCTGTGACGGATGTACAGGGTCAGTCCTTTGTGTATGTTAAAGGAGCACCGGATGTCATTATTAGCCTGTGTACACGCTATCAACGGCTAGGAGAAGCCATACTCTTAGATGTAAAAACCCGCCAGGAGATCCTGAAGGCTAATGACACCATGGCTGCACGGGCTTTGCGGGTATTGGCTGTGGCGTATCGGCCCCTGGCAGTACGGGAAGACAGCGGCCGTTGGGAACAGGATCTGGTATTCCTGGGTCTCATGGGGATGATCGATCCGCCGCGACCAGAAGCTGTGGAAGCGGTGCGCGATGCTACTCGCGCTGGGGTTAAAACGGTGATGATTACGGGTGACCACCCCAATACGGCGCGAGCCATTGCGGCCGAGTTGGGCATGCTAGGGCCCGGAGACGAGGTGGTTACGGGCCGCGAGTTAGACTTATTAAGTGATGAGGAACTCGCTGACCGGGTGCAACGGATTCGGGTATATGCGCGCGTTTCTCCACCCCATAAATTACGGGTCGTCAAAGCTTGGAAAAAGCGTGGCGACGTGGTGGCGATGACGGGGGATGGTGTCAACGACGCTCCGGCCGTGAAAGAAGCGGATATTGGGATCGCCATGGGCATTACCGGAACCGATGTGACAAAAGAAGCATCCGCGATGATTTTGACCGATGACAATTTCGCCACGATCGTCAAAGCCATCAAAGAAGGACGCGCTATTTATGACAACATCAGGAAGTTCATCCGCTACCTTTTAGCTTGTAATGTTGGTGAGGTCTTGGTCATGTTTTTGGCCGCATTCTTCGGGCTACCGTTGCCGCTGCTGCCCATTCAAATTCTATTTGTCAACTTAGTCACCGATGGGCTTCCTGCCATGGCACTTGGAGTGGACCCTGCCGCCCCTGGGGTGATGGCTCGGCCTCCGCGCCCACCTCGGGAAGGAATCTTTGCGCGAGGTTTGGGGGCGAAAATCGGATTTCGTGGCGTGCTTATCGGGGTGAGTACTTTGTTAGTGTTCTTGATGGCTACCGGCCCCTTGGGTATGGGACTCCGAGAAGCTCGGACCATGGCTCTCTCCACCCTCATTATGAGCCAACTGTTTCACGTATTTGACGCCCGCACTGAGGAAAGAAGTTTCTTGGAAGTGGGTCTTTTCTCTAACTGGTGGATTATCGCGGCGGTTAGTTCATCGATCCTTATGCTGTTAGCTATTATCTATGTGCCCGAATTGGGACGTTTATTCAAGACCGATCCCCTGGGGTGGGCAGATTGGGCTATCGTCATCTTGGCATCGGGGTTTGTCCAAATGGGTTCGGGTTTAAGAGAGGTGGTCCTACGGCCCACCAAACGAGTGGTGTCACCTCGGAGTGCTCGCAGCTAATCGCGCTGTCGGACGTCAGTGCGAGGTCGTAACAAAAAGCATTCTAAGTTCCGTGCACTCCTAGTATACGAAACGGTATTCTAGAGGAAGTTCTACCACCCGTAGGGAGTCTATGGCATTAGATGGTCTCTTAAAGAGAATTTGGGGGGAGCGACGGATGACGTTAACCTTTACTAAGATGCATGGATTGGGGAACGACTACCTCTTTATCGACGTGCGTGCCATGGACCCGACCTGCCCTATCGACTGGAGTGCGATAGCCGTCGCCATGAGTTCGCGTCATTTTGGGATCGGGGCCGACGGGATTATCTTGATTGACTTGGCTCGAGGGCCCAACGCTCTGGCATCGATGAGAATTTTTAATGCGGATGGATCGGAATCCGAGATGTGTGGAAACGGGCTCCGTGCGATGACCAAATGGCTCTATGATCGCCAGCAATGGCAACCTGGATTGGGGATTGAAACCGGGGCTGGCTTGCGATTTCCTGAGATTTTGGAACATCAAGAAGGGCTCGCCACGAAAATCCGAGTCAATATGGGGAGGCCCGCATTAATGCGGGGAGCCATTGGAATGCAAGGGAATCCCGATACACCGTGTCTTGAGGAGCTTTTCGACCTCGGCGATCGCACCGTCCTGATTTCATGCGTATCCATGGGCAATCCGCATCTCATGGTTTTTGGTCCGCTGTGGGAGTGGAACACCTTGCAACATTATGGGCCCCTCATTGAGCATCACGAGATGTTTTTGCACCGCATCAATGTACACTCGGTCGAGGTAGTGGATGCCAATCATCTACGTATGCGTCATTGGGAGCGTGGATCAGGGATGACCTTGGCGTGCGGCACCGGCGCTGCGGCTGCACTGGTGGCTGCGGTGCTCGGGCACGGCGTGAATCGTGAAGCATGGATCGAAGTGCCGGGAGGAGAAATGCAGGCTCAGTGGGATGAAGCCTCCGGGGATGTTTATCTCACGGGATCAGCCGTAGAAGTCTTTGAGGGACGCTATTGGATCCCGGAGCAAGATTAAGGATTGCGGTGGAATCTCCGTTTTCGCCGTTGACGCTCCCAGAACCACCAGAAAGCGGCTAGCACCACGATGAGAATGATACCGGGGACCTCATACTTGTGAAAAGCGGCCAACCCACTTTTTACATGGGGTCCCAAAAGCACCCCCGCGGTGACCGCGATTAGTGGCCAAAGAATCGACCCAATCACGGTGAAGATAAGGAAGCGACGAAACGGCATCTCGAAGATCCCCGCTGGATAGGAAATGATCATGCGCACGCCGGAGATGATCCGACCAATTAAAACAACCTTGTCGCCTTTGGTTCGAAAATAATTCTCCCAATACTGCAGTCGTGATTCATTTTTGAAAATAAACCGAAACCGTTTCAAGATTAAGGGGCGTCCTCCGAGCCGCGCAATCCAGTAAGCGGTGGTGGCGCCCATAATACTGCCCAACGCACCGATCAATACCACAAGCGGATAACTAAAGGTTCCCTTATACACCTCATAACCCGACAACAACAGCATAATTTCCGAAGGGCTTGGAACCCCTACGCTTTCGATGAATAGTACCGCAAATACGGCGATGTACCCGATGCGACCAATCCACAGGGTGACAAACGTGATGGCGGCTCCCACGTAAGCAATGCTCCTTTCAAATGGGACCAGTATACCACGAGAACCTTCAGAAATGAGATGGGTAGACTAGAAGCATAACTCTCGGGAATTGGGGACGTGGCATGCGAACGAGCCGGGTTCGTCATATTGTTCAAATTAGTGTGGGGGTGATGGTGATCGCGTTGGTGCTGTTTTGGATGACCGGTCGCTCCCGGAACTCGCGGCGACCCCTTTTATCCATCATGAGTGCGGAGTCTCATCGGAGCCATCTCGCCACGGACCAGGCTGGCGGAGGTTTTCGTCCTTCGGAGTCATTGTGGATCGCAAAAATCGGTCAGCTCGAGGAGGGCAGAAGGGGCTCTAGGGAGGCCTGGTGTCCGAGACTCCGACTCGGGATTCCCATTCCACGCCGATCGCTTGCTCCCTGGCAAGAATGAGCACATCGAGGTATGGGAAACCGTTTGGTCAGGTGATGTGCCACGAAATTGACAGGGTGTTGTTGCCTCCCGTATCATTGAGGGCACTAGACCGTAGTAGCAGAGGACCATGGGGGATGTAGGGGGGCGCTCAGAAGATTGGATATAAAATTGGTTAACATCGGATTCGGGAACATTGTGTCCGCTAACCGGATTGTGGCAATTGTGAGTCCGGATTCAGCACCGATCAAGCGGATTATTACGGAAGCCCGGGACCAAGGGGTATTAATTGATGCTACCTACGGTCGACGCACGCGGGCTGTGATTATCACGGACAGCGATCATGTGATATTATCGGCAGTGCAACCGGAAACTGTCGCAAATCGTCTAAGCAATCGTGAGACCCCCTCATCAGAGCTCGACGACGACGAAGAGGAGACTGAATAAGCAATGGGGCGTCGACTAAGTTTGCAAGAGTTAACGGATCAAGTGGAAAGTAAGTACGCGTTAGTCGTGGCATCGGCGCGTAGAGCACGAGCCATTATGGACGGCCACCAGCCATTGTTAGATGTGGTGCATACCAAACCCGTGACGATCGCATTAGAAGAAATTGAACATGGTTTGATCCAGATCGAAGTGCCGCCGGTCGGCATCAAGTAATATGCGCATTATCGTGGGCGTCAGTGGTGGCGTGGCTGCGTATAAAGTTGCAGCACTCGTCTCGACGTTGGTACAACGTGGACACCAGGTTCAGGTTTTGCTGACGCCGGGCGCTACACAATTTGTTGCCCCTTTAACGTTTGAGGCGCTGTCGCAGCGCGCGGTCGGAATAGAAACCTCAGACCAACCAATGGGACCGATTTCTCATGTACAGCTTGCCAAATGGGCCGAGGTATTGGTCGTGGTTCCGGCGACCCTCGGTGTGTTGTCGCGACTTTCGGGAGGTCAGGCTACGGACTTGCTATGTTTGACCTATTTCAGTTTTAAGGGTCCTGTCATTGTGGCTCCGGCGATGGAGCCTGCCATGTGGGCACACCCCCGGACCCAGGCTCATTGTCAAACTCTGCGGCAGGATGGGGTGTTTTTCTGCGGGCCGGTAGAGGGCCACTTGGCATCGGGAGCGGAGGGGCTCGGACGTCTGGTCGAGCTTGAAATTTTGGTTGGCGAAATCGAACACATAAATGCCCATCAATTAGAGGGACGACGCGTATTGATTACGGGTGGCTCGACCTGGGAACATTTTGATCCGGTACGCGCCCTGACGAACCCCTCGACAGGCCGCATGGGATTTTTGTTAGCTGAAGAGGCGGCCTACCGGGGGGCGGAGGTCACCTATATTCATGGTCCCCGTGGGGACCAGTTTGGCCCACTTCCGGAAAGGATCAAACGGGTGGCCGTGGTTAGTGCCGACGATATGCGCCAAGCGGTATGGGAACATATCGACGAATCTGAGATTTATGTGTCTAGTGCCGCCATTTCTGACTTTAAACCGAAAATGTCTGCGCCAACAAAGATGCACAAAGAGACCATCGGGCTCATGTGGGCGATGGAGTTGAACCCAGATATTCTTCAAGAAATTGGAGATCGCTACCAGGGACAAAAATTTTTGGTGGGATTTGCCGCAGAAACCGATACGGTTCTGGAGTCCGCGCGTCGCAAGTTGGCTAAGAAGCACTTGGATCTGGTGGTGGCCAATCGGGTGGGACGTTCTGAAGGGTTCGGTGTGGGCGCCTATGCAGCCGAGTTGGTGAGTTCGGACGGGGGACACCAGGCGGTAGAAGCCCGCACCAAAACGGAAGCGGTGCCGTTAATATGGGACTACATCGATCGTCTCTACCGTGATCGCTATGGGCGATGACTTAAGAGCTTTGCAAGGAAGCGTGCTTGGTGGGTCTGACGGATGAAAATCGCGGATGTGGTGATTGACCGAGCCGTTCGAGGATTGGATCGGACGCTATCCTATGAGTTGCCGTCGAGCGTCCACAATGTCGAGATCGGGTCTCGGGTTCGAGTACCTTTAGGCCGGTCTGAAGCGGTTGGGATTGTGCTCCGGATTATGGATGGTGTGTCATCCGATCGTGCCCTCAAAGCTATTATCGGGCCGGTAGACAGTATCCCGGTATTAGGGCCTGAAATGATCGAATTAGCGCAATGGATGGCAGAGTATTATGTCTGCTACCTACCGCAAGCGATTCGTGCGATGATTCCCCGCGGAATCCGGCGCGGTGTAGCGCCGGCCACGCAATGGCATTATCGAGTAGCAAAGATGCGGCAAGGCCGTAGTTCCGCCAAACAGGTCTTGTGGGAATGGTTAGCGGAGAACCCCATGGCCACGATTCTCGAGATTCGCGACGGTGTCGGTGACAAAGCCTCCACCGCGCTACGGGCCCTGGTGGCAGAGGGAACCGTCGTATCCGAACATTATGATGGACCGCGTCCGGTTCAATTCAACCCGAGGCAATACCCCCTAAATGCGGATCAAACGGCGGTCATCCAGGACATCCTCTCCGGATCGCGTACGGGCTGGCTCTTAGAGGGAGTTACGGGATCCGGCAAGACCGAAGTATATCTCGAGGTGATTGAAAAGGTCCTACGCGATGGCGGTCAGGCGTTGGTCCTGATTCCGGAGATTGCCTTGACGCCGCAGACGTTGCAACGATTCTCGGACCGATTTACGCATGGAGTCTATGTGTGGCACTCGGGTCTTACCGACCGCCAACGGGTTCGGATTTGGTTTAATATACGCCAACCCGTACCAGCGGTGGTGATCGCCGCACGCTCTGGAGTGTTCCTCCCTTTTTCACGACTGCGTCTGGTTGTGCTGGACGAGGAACAAGAAACCACTTACAAGCAAGAGGAACATCCGAGTTATCATGCTCGGGAGGTGGCTCTTTGGCGTGCCGAGCGGGTTGGGGCTACCGTAATTGTCGGTTCGGCCACTCCGAGCGTTGAATCGGGATGGGCGGCACGCCAAGGACAGTTCGGATGGCTCCGGTTGCCGAGTCGCGTGCTCGAGCGAAAACTACCCGAAGTGCGGGTGGTGGACATGCGCGAGGAGCTTGCAGGCGGGAATCGCGGCATTTTCAGTCGCGCCTTAGTGGAGGCGATGGATGAGGCCTTGGGGCATGGTCAGCAGGTGTTGCTATTTCTGAATCGTCGCGGGTTTTCGACGTTCATCCTGTGCCGTTCCTGTGGCCAAACATTGGACTGCCCTCATTGTGCGGTCACGCTCACCTACCACCAAGACCACGATCGTTTGATCTGTCACTACTGCGACTACATAGGAGCCGTTCCCACGAAGTGCCCACACTGCCAGAGCCAAAAAATTCGCCACTTCGGTGCCGGTACGGAACGGGTAGTTCTGGAGGTGCAAAAAACCTGGCCAGATGCTCGAGTTGTGCGTGCCGACCGTGACAGTCTAAAAACCCGAGACAGCTATGCACAGCTTTATGAAACATTTCTTGGTGGCGGTGCGGACGTTTTAGTGGGGACTCAAATGATAGCCAAGGGGATGGATTTTCCCAGGGTCAGCGTAGTGGGCATCGTTGCGGCAGATATGTCGCTTCATTTTCCAGATTTTCGTTCGGGCGAACGAACTTTTCAGCTGTTAGTCCAGGCGGCGGGAAGGGCGGGCCGGGGTGACGTCCCAGGACGTGTTGTAGTCCAGACGTATAATCCTGAGCATTACGCAATCCAACATGCGGTAACCCAGAACGTGGACCGATTTTTTGAAGAGGAACTCCATTTGCGTCATGAATTGCGTTATCCGCCTTATGGAGTGCTATGGCTTTTGGAGGTTGAAGACCCGGCTCGCGAGCGTGCAGCGACTCGAGCCGGGGAGGTTGCTGCCTATGTGACAGAACTCATGGCCGACATCCAAGCGCAGGTCATGGGCCCAACGCCCGCACCCTTATTGAAAATTAGGAACCATTTCCGGTATCATATATTAGTTAAGGTGGATGTGCTGAACCAACAGGCCGCAGCGGGTCTCTTGGTGGGAGTGCGCGATAATTTCCCGGATGTGCGCATTACCACGGATCCATATATGATGCTGTAGTTTTTTGAAGGAGTCGACGTATGATGCTGCAAATTTGTTTGGTGGGCGACCAAGTATTGCGCCGGAAAGCGAAGCCGGTCAAATCGGTTAAGAAGTCGGTTCAAACCCTCATCGATGAGATGGCGCAAGCTATGTATCGGGAATCTGGTGTGGGCCTAGCCGCTCCACAGGTAGGGGTCTCTAAGCGTATTGTCGTGGTGGATGTGGGCGATGGTTTAGTTTCCCTCGTGAACCCCGAATTGGTCCATGCTTCGGGAAGCCAGTTGGGGATGGAAGCGTGTTTGTCCATTCCGGATGTCGTCGGTGAAGTGGAGCGATTCGCGACGATACAGGTTACTGGTCTTGATCGTAGTGGGCGTCGAATTTGGATAGATGCCGAGGGCCTTTTAGCACGTTGCTTACAACATGAGATAGACCATTTGGATGGAATCTTATTTACGGACCGCGCCATACGTATTTTGAGCGATGAAGAAGTTGCTGAACGCAACGAAGTGGTGTTGGACTAAGATGTCCCTGAAGATCTTATTCATGGGCACTCCTCATTACGCCGTGGTGATTTTGGATGGACTAGCGCAGCTGTCGAATGTCACACTTCGGGTGGTAACCCAGCCGGACGCACCCGTTGGCCGGGGTTATCGACTTGTGTCGTCTGCCGTCGCTCGTTGGGCAGACGAACATGATGTGGCCGTAGACCGCCCGACATTACTCAAGGAGCAGCGAGCGACGTGGGAGGCATTTCAACCTGATCTGTTGGTAACGGCTGCCTACGGAAAGATCCTGGCGCCATGGGCCTTGAATTTGCCGCGTATTGCGGCCCTTAATGTCCATGCATCGCTGTTGCCTCGCTGGCGAGGCCCGAACCCTATTGCATGGGCCATTCGAGCGGGGGATTCCTGCACTGGGGTTACGTTAATGGCGATGGATTCTGGGATTGATACGGGTCCCGTATACGCTCGGCGTCCAGTGGTGATTAGACCTGACTGGGACCTCGGTCAATTGACCGAGGTTTTGGCACGTACAGGCCGGGATTTACTCGTGGATTCGATCCCAGCTATCACCGCGGGAAAGCTTGACCCTGTGCCTCAAGAGACCACAGGGGCTACAAAAGCTCCTAAGTTCACCGCAGAAGACGCGAAGATTTCATGGCAAATGGACGCTTTAACTATCGGGAGACTGATTCGCAGCATGACCCCGAGCCCGTCCGCTTATACTATGTTTCGTGGGAAACGGTTGCAGATCTTATCAGCAGAGGCAGGATCCTCGGCTGACCTGTTGCCAGGACAGTTGGGTTTGGACCGACACGGACCGATGGTAGGCACCTCGTCGGGATCCTTACGAATTCATTTGGTTAAACCTGAGGGGAAACGGGCAATGTCAGGATTGGAGTGGGCCCGTGGTGCGAGATTCCGGGAACAGGAGTGCTTTACATGAGCGGAGTGGGGGTATCTCGCGAAGAAGCTTTAAAAGTTCTCCGACGTGTGCGGGTGGGCCAGCCGGTGGCAGAAAGCTTAGCCGAGTCGCATCGTGCACATTCTTTAGATCCCAAGGACCGGGCGTTACTCACCCAGTTGGTCTATGGAGTGTTACGTCACCGGAGACTTTTGGATGGAATCATCCGGAACTTTGCCAAAAATCCATTAGAACCTGACGTGGCAGACATTCTTCGGATGGGATTTTTTCAACTACGGTTTTTGGACAGAATTCCATCCTATGCTGTAGTCAATGCGGCAGTGGAGCAGACCAAAGTTGTGCAGCCGAAGGCGACACGCTTGGTTAATGCGGTGTTGCGTCGAGGACAATTGTATGACCCGCATAACTTGTCGATGGCCGAACAATATTCCCATCCGGATTGGTTAGTAGAGCGCTGGGGACGACGTTTTGGTAAGAAGCTTCCGGAGATTTTAGCGGCCAATAATCAGATTCCTCCTTTGACCTTACGAATTAATCTCGATAAAGTAGGGCGTGAAGAAGTGGTTCGGGCCCTATCGGAGGCGGGCGTGGCGGCAGAAGCATCGCCCTATCTTAAAGAGGCTGTACGGGGGACGGGTTCGGTATGGCTCGAGGACCTGACGATGTTCCAGCGCGGGTGGATCACGGTGCAGGACGAAAGCGGGATGCTCGTCACCTACGTGTTGGATCCGCATCCTGGAGAGCGGATTCTCGATATGACTGCGGGGGTCGGCGGGAAAACTGGTCACATTCTCGAATACACCCACGGACGTAGTCACGTCGTGGCCATGGATGTATCCCGGGAGCGTTTAGACCTCTTGCGCCGGAACGTTAAGCGATTAGGGTTTTCGGAGGACGTGCAAACAGTGTGTGGTGATGCGACCTTGGGACCGACGACGGCGTCTTTGGGAGGTTTTGACCGTGTGCTCGTGGACGCGCCGTGTAGTAATCTGGGTGTTTTACGGCGGCGGGTGGATGCTAGATGGAACAAAAGCGCGAGCGACTTGAAAGGGCATCACGCTCGTCAAGTGCAGCTCCTGAAAATGGGGATTTTGGCTGCGAAGCCGGGCGGCGTCATCGTTTATAGTACATGCTCGGTGGAGCCCGAAGAGACCATCGACGTGGTGGACGCGATCGAAAATGAGATGCCGGGAGTACACCGCGAATCGGTAGCCGACTGGCTACCTCATGATGCATTAAGAGCCCATGTGGAATCGGGAACCCTGACAATCCTCCCTGGAGAATTTGGGATGGATGGATTTTTCATCGCGCGTTTACGTTACGACGAGGGGAGTGAGATGTAGATGGACCGAGAGTCATATGATGTTCTGTCGATGGATCCGCTCGAATTGTCGAGCATGTTTGTCGAACTGGAGGAACCACGTTTTCGTGGGCACCAGTTGTTCGAGTGGATTTGGCGACACCACGCTCAGTCCTATGAGGAACTGACGGTGTGGCCCAAGAGCCTTCAACAAAAAATGTCCGACATCGCTCCATTTACGCGGGTAAAAGCCATGCATACCCAAGTGGCCACCGACAGTACCACGAAATTGTTGTTGCGACTCGCCGATGGCAATCAAGTCGAAACGGTATTATTACCGCATCCCTACGGGTATAGCGTGTGTGTGTCCTCCCAGGTGGGGTGTAACATGGGGTGTCATTTTTGTGCATCGGGAATATTGGGCCGTAAGCGTAATTTGACGGCTGGTGAACTTTTAGACCAGGTTGGCTATGCCCAGAAAATCTTGGAGTCCCGCGGGGCTCATGTGAGCCGCGTGGACCTCATGGGGATCGGAGAGCCTATGGACAATTACGAAGCCATGGTCAAATTTATGCGACTGTTGCATGAACCGCGTGGTCTAGGGTTGAGTTATCGACATGTTACAGTCTCCACTAGCGGATTAGTGCCGGCAATCTACCGCCTGGCCGATGAAGGAATTCCGGTGACCTTGGCGGTCTCCCTGCATGCCCCTACGGATGCTTTAAGGTTGTCGTTAATGCCGATTAATAAGGCATATCCCTTGGAGAAGCTCATGCCAGCATGTCGCCACTATAGCCACGCTACGGGACGGCGGGTTACGTTTGAATACCTTATGTTGGATGGCATCAACGACTCGCCGGTGATGGCAGACCAATTGGTTCAACTCCTGAGTGGCTTTCCCTGCCACGTCAATCTTATTCCATGGAATCCGGTCGATGAGCATCCGTTTCAACCCTCACCCATGAATCGGGTCCGCAGGTTTCTACAAATAGTGCAAGAACAAGGAATTTCCTGTACGATACGAAAAGAACTAGGTCAAGAGATTGATGCCGCGTGCGGCCAATTGCGCCGACGCGAGGAGGAGATTCTACGGTAAAGACCTATGCGAAATCGCACCAAGGATATGTACGTCTTCGTAATGAAGACAGTTGGATGATGCGCCCCGTAGATTTTGGCGGGTACCTCATTGCGGTGGCAGATGGAGTTGGTGGAGGTCCCAGTGGCGGGGTAGCCAGTCGCATGGCCGTCGAGGCACTAGACGATGCCGCGGGGGTTGAGGTGCGCGACGCGGCGCGTCTAGTGTCCGCAGTGTCTATGGCCAATCGCCGGGTTTTCGAAACGGCGTCTGGGGAAGAAACCCTAAGGGGAATGGGTACGACATTGACGACTGCGGTAGTGTTTCCAACCCGCGTTCTCTTGGCTCATGTCGGAGACTCTCGAGCCTATCGACTCGTAGCAGATCGGCTTGAGCGGTTGACTACGGACCATTCTGTGGCGGGAGAAATGGAGCGGGCGGGTTCATTGACCCACGATGAGGCGATGCACCATCCCCGACGGCATGTCTTGACACGATCGGTGGGGAACTTTGACAAAATTCGGGTCGACGTCGCGGATTTGGCCTGGGATCCCCAGGATCGATTGTTGCTTTGTACCGATGGGCTTTCGTCCGTTGTGACGGAGGATGAGATTTTTCGTTTAAGTCGGTGCTTTAGCGGGCAAGAATTAGTCGAAGAGCTTGTGACCGCTGCACTGACCTCAGGGGGACCGGACAACATCACCGTGGTGCTCGCGGAAGTCATGCAGGATGTAGGTGATCCCGATGGTCGGTAAAATATTAGGAGGCCGGTACGAGGTTCTCGAGCGCATTGGGACCGGTGGGATGTCGTTAGTTTATCGGGCCCGCGACTTGACGCTGAATCGACTGGTCGCCGTGAAAATTTTGAAGCATCAATGGGCTGAAAATGAAGAAGTGGTGAGACGCTTCGATCAAGAGGCACGCTCGGCCGCATCTTTGGTAAACCGGCATATTGTGCAAGTGTATGACGTTGGCCGAGAAGAGCCAGACGTCCACTACATGGTGATGGAACTTGTGGCGGGTGAACCGTTGCGGAGTAAAATTGACCGCGAGGCTCCGTTGCCGGTGATGGAAGCGCTCGATATTGTGGACCAAGTCGCGGCGGGTCTGGAAGCCGCTCATGGTAAAAAAGTCGTCCATCGAGACATTAAACCGCAAAATATTCTTTTAGCCGAAGACGGCACCGGTAAGGTGACGGACTTCGGGATTGCTTATGCTGCAACCTCGGGCACCTTAGTGCACACGGGATCCATGCTGGGTACCGTGCAGTACTTGAGCCCCGAGCAGGCGCGCGGCAAGATTGTGGGGCCCCAGTCCGATCTCTACTCTTTGGGGGTCGTGCTATTTGAAATGCTGACCGGGCGTCTCCCGTTCGAAGG
Source organism: Bacillota bacterium (assembly GCA_021820645.1). The sequence goes on along the minus strand of JAKADJ010000025.1, from coordinate 78 downwards.
GGAAAGTGCCATTGGAGTGGCGATTAAGCATCTTCAAGATGTGGCCCCAACGGTCCAAAGTCTACGCCCGGACGTGCC
>JAKADJ010000432.1 GCA_021820645.1 Bacillota bacterium | reverse complement strand
TGCATCGATATCCATCCAAGTACCGGCTGGAAAATCTAGATAGCCCAATTCAATCGCTTTATGCGTGACGTTTTCCATACTGCGACCCACAATGGCGACATGTCGCCCATTGCGGACAGCCGACTCCACAACTTGCCGAACACGATGCACCTGCGACGCAAACGAAGCCACAAAGACTCGTCCTGGGGCCTGGCTAATGATATTGTCTAAGGCTCTTCCCACCGTTTTTTCGGAGGGGGTGTACCCGGGGCGTTCGGCGTTGGTGCTGTCCGCTAAGAGAAGAAGGACTCCTTCTTGGCCCAGTTGAGCTAGTTTGTGAAAGTCTGCCACATGTCCATCCACGGGCGTATGGTCGAATTTAAAGTCGCCAGTGTGAATGACCGTGCCGACCGGGTTGCGGATGATAAGTCCGGTGGCATCTGGGATCGAGTGGTTAACCCGGAAAAATTCCACCGAGAAATTCCCAGCTTTAATAACCTCGCCGGGTTCTACCGGGTGAGATTTGGGGTGCAGAGTAATCTGATGTTCCTGAAGTTTCAACTCCACGATACCCAGTGTGAGACGCAAACCATAGACGGGTACATTTACTTGCTTCAAGAAATAGGGTAAGCCGCCAATGTGATCCTCATGGCCATGGGTGAGGAATACCCCACGAATCCTGTCCTTGTTTTCGTAAAGATAGGTGAGATCAGGCAATACCAGGTCGATTCCGGGCATGTCCGGTTCTGGGAATGCTAATCCACAGTCAATCAAAATGATATCGTTGCCATACACTAATGCGGCAATATTTTTGCCGATTTCTCCAAGTCCCCCTAAGGGGATAAATTGCAATTTGCCAGGTCCTGGGCGTACCAGTGTCCCCACCTCCAATTCATTGAGCACACATCAAAATGCCCCTAGCCTATTGGCTAGGGACTTTGCCTGGGGCAATCAAACAAACCGATTCGGAATCTCAACTCCGGTCCCGTCCCTGCTGAGTCCTTATCGTATTCCTACCGCCGAGCAAAAGTCGTCGTCAGTATTATACCCTGAGGATGGGACCGGATGCAATGACTAGCCCGCGGAAGAAAGCTTCACCTCCTGATACGCATGCCATAGGGTCTCACACCAATCCGCTTTGTTGGGCATTAATAGAGGAAGCGTGACTGACCCCACGGGTAAGCCGAGCTGATTGAGGAGCCATTTTACGGGAATGGGGTTGGCGTCTAAAAATAATGCTTTAAAAACGGGCCATAATCGCCGATGCTCCTCCATGGCCAGCATCCAATGTCCTTCAAGGAGATAGGACAACGCCCGGGCCATCTCGTCACCCACGACATGGGAAGCCACCGACACGACCCCGTAGGCGCCCGCCATCATGCTGGGGAGCCAAAGGCTGTCGTCTCCTGAATACACGGGAATTTCATGGCTCAAGAGGTGGCGTAATTCGACGATAGAGTCGAGATTTCCTGACGCGTCCTTGATGGAAAGAGGGTGTGACGCGCGGTGGGCGATGCGAACCATAGTTTGGGGCAATAGGTATACACCGGTGCGCATGGGAACGTTGTATACCATCACGGACGAATGCGTGGCCTCTAGAATTTGAGAAAAATGCTCGATGAGGCCCTCTTGATTGGGCCGGTTGTAGTAGGGTGTGACCACCAGCACCCCATCCACTCCCCAACTTTCTGCAGCCTGGGTCAGACGTACGGTATCCCTGGTATTGTTGGTGCCGGTTCCCATCCAGATCGGGACGGTGTCGGGAACGGCGGCCCGGACACTTTCGAACAGTCGTCGGCGTTCCTCGATAGATAACGCATAAGCTTCGCCGGTTGACCCCGCTAAAACAAAACCGCCCGATCCATGATTCCATAGATGGCGGGCGAGTGCGGCGGCTCGAGTGTTGTCCACGTTTCCGGTGTCCCCCCTCGGGGTCACCATTGCGGTAATAATTCGTGGCCAGGTCATACCAATCCCTCCTTTGTGCCTAAACCAAATTGGTGGTGTAAAGCCGTGACGGCCGTTTCCATCTGCGACCGTTTTAAGAGCAAGGTGATGGTGGAATGGGAGTCCGATGATTGCAGCACTTCGACTTGGTGCTGGTTCAATGCAGACATGATGCGGCCGACTACGCCAGGTAAACCTTGGATTGCGGATCCCACTATGGAGACCTTGGCCCGTTCGGTCCAGTAATCATACGGGAGATCGAGGTGCCGCATGGTTTCTTCCGTGGCGGGGGCCACCTGTCCTGGCACGCAAAAATAGGCATGGTCCGGGAATAGGTTAACGAGGTCAACGGAGACCCCTCGATCGCCGAGTGCGGAAAATAGACGATAGGGCCAATCAGGAGGCGAACCCGTGGGAGATCGCACGAGAAATTGGACTAGGTCTTCGAGTTGCGTGATCCCCGTCACCGCGTGATCGGGGTCCCTGTGAGCCCATGGATCCATGGCTCGGTGGCCCCCCACCACGAGGGTCCCGGGGTTTGCGGAGAATGTCGAGCGAATCCGAATCGGGACCGAGAATTGCCGCGCGATTTCTACGGCCCGCGGGTGTAGCACACGGGCACCCAAATTGGCTAGTTGGAACACCTCGTCGTAATCGAGGTGTGCGATGGTCCTGGCATCAGGAACAATACGCGGATCCGCTGTCTTGATTCCGTCGACATCTGTAAAAATCTCCACCACCTCCACTGCTAGTGCTGCTCCAATAGCGACGGCCGTCGTATCACTACCCCCGCGGCCCAATGTCGTGAACTGGCCTGCTGGAGTCTTACCT
>JAKADJ010000024.1 GCA_021820645.1 Bacillota bacterium | reverse complement strand
GACCTGCCCGCCTCCTTCTGGGTAAAACGGCGTGCGACTGAACCAGGCCCAGCCCACCTCTCCGGTCACCAATCGGGTCACCTGGTCCTCGCCGATATAGAGCGTTCTTAAAGGCTCTTGGGTGACGTGATAAGAGTCGTATCCTAAAAAGGTCGTGGTGCCCTGTTGGGGCAACCCGAACGATGCTTTGGAGCGCCCATCACGCGCTCTTTGGCGCTGCTCTTGAAGGAGTCGATTAAATCCCTCGTGGTCCACGGTAATGCGCTTTTCCAAAGCCGCATCGACGGTCAGGTCGAGCGGAAACCCATACGTGTCCGCCAGCAGGAACGCGGTCTCCCCAGAAAGCATGTCTCCTGCAGTGAGACCCGACAACTGTTCGTCCAACACTCTCAGACCGGCCTTTAGAGTGACCCGAAAGCGCGCCTCTTCGTCGCGGACGTGTTGCTCGATCACTGAGGTTCCCTGAATCACCTCGGGATAGGCATCGCCCATGATCTCGCCCACCAGAGATACCAATTTCCACAAAAACGGCTCGTCAAACCCTAATGAGAGCCCATATCGGACGGCTCTACGTAAGATACGTCGCATCACGTAGCCTCGGTCCGAGTTGCTAAAGGATACACCCTCTGCTAATAAAAATGTCACGGACCGAATATGGTCCGCAATCACACGGTGGGCCATACCTTCCGGCCCCGGGCTATAGGGGTGAGCCGACAGTTCCGCAACCCGATCGATAAGCGGCCGAATAAGATCAGTATCGAAGTTGGTATCGACCCCTTGTAGATACGCCGCAAGCCGCTCTAGCCCCATACCGGTATCGATGCTGGGGCTGGGCAGCGGGGTCAAGGTACCGTCCGCTCTCCGATCATATTGCATAAATACCAAATTCCAAATCTCTTGAAGACGGTCACATTCGCAGCGGCCGAGCCCACAGTCGGGCCCGCATGCATAAAAGGGACCCCGGTCCACAAAAATCTCACTTGACGGTCCACACGGTCCCGTATCACCCATAGCCCAGAAATTGTCATCGCCGAGGCGCACGATGCGGCTCGGGTCAACTCCCGCCACCTCAGTCCACAGGCGCGCCGCTTCATCATCGGTGTGATGTACTGTTACCCACAGGATGTCGGGATTCAATTGCAGGTCGTCTGTCAGAAAAGCCCACGCTAGACGTATTGCCTCAGCCTTGAAATAGTCTCCAAACGAAAAATTACCTAACATCTCAAAAAATGTTTGATGCCGGGCGGTCTTGCCCACTTGGTCTAGATCATTGTGCTTACCACCGGCCCGCATGCATTTTTGCACCGAAACCGCACGTTGGTACGGGCGCGTCTCTTTGCCCATGAAGACGTCTTTGAATTGCACCATGCCCGAGTTCGTAAATAAGAGGGTCGGATCACCTGCGGGCACCAACGGAGAGCTTGGCACCCGGTAATGATCGTGTGCTTCAAAGAAAGTAACAAATCGGCGGCGAATCTCGTCGGCCTTCATAATAACCCCCACTCATTGACCACTGGCGATCTTACAAGGTCAGATACTTCGTCAATCGTTTTATTGTACCGATCCGGGTCGAACCTGGTCAAGACAGGATCACTGGGGAATTGTGAGCCGACGATAGAGGTGTCCCAACAGTACCTTTAATACTCCGGCCACAGGCACCGCCACCAGCAACCCTAAAAAACCGCCGATGGCTCCCCCTGCCAGTATCGCGAAAACCACCACTAAAGGGTGAAGTCCCACCGATTCTCCCATCACTTTAGGCGCAATCACGGCGCTCTCGAGTTGGTGGACAGCCACAAAACCAAGAATGGTGTAAAGGGCAGTCAGAGGGGAAATATTCAGCGCCAACAAAACGGCAGGGAGGGCTCCGGCAATCGGGCCCACATAGGGAATAACGTCGGTCAACGTGACTACCGCACCAATCAGGAGAGGAAATGGGATACCCAGAGTCAAAACCCACAGGGTAGATAGTGCGCCCACCACAAGTGCCACGGTAATCTGTCCACGGATAAAACCATTCAAAGTGCGGTCCACATCAAAGCCCAGCTTGAACATTGAGCTCTGCCATCCAACCGGCACGATGTCCCAAAACCGTGTCCGTACGCGCTCTAGATCCTTTAGAAAATAAAACCCCAGGACTGGAGCCACAATGAGGCTTAACACCCCGGGCACTAGCCCGAACATGGCTCCCAGTGCGCCCCTTACGATCTTCAACAATTGGCCTTGAAGGTGGTTACCGGTGGCCGTGATGGCTGCTCTGAGAGACGCCGGAATGGGCGCTTGATGCAAGCGGCCGAGCCACACGTCCCATGCGCCTTGAGCGCCCGACACCAGGCTCGGGACCATGTGAATCACGTGGACGCTTTCTTGCACGAGAAGGGGAATCATATAAATAATCCCGGCCGCCATGGCAATGCCAAGTAAAGTGTATACAATAAGAATTGCCCAAATGCGATGGATTCCGTGGCGGACAAAGGTCTCCACCAACGGTGCCAGCAAATAGGCCAGAACCAACGCAAACAAAAACGGCATCAACACCGCGCGGGTGTACCACAGAAGTGCCAGACCCCCCGCCCCGAAGACAAGCAAAAGCCCCCAGCGGTACCATCGCAAGGGGCTCTCCGATAACCGTGGTCCGATTCCCACTGAATGATCTCCCCATCAAAAAGCCTTAGCTCAGCCGGCGCTTCGCCAGGTGAACCAAATGCCCGCTATTTTTGGCTATGCGAAAGGCCTTGGGCCCTACCCGTCGCGCGCCACGCCATGCCATCCGGGCCAAACTGGGTCGCGGGCGATTCAGCAGCCATAGCCCGGTCATCACCGCTCCCACCAACGCCCCGGTTACCACCCCGTTCATATATCGTTTCACGATGTGACCCCCTCCAACCCGGTTTCGGGTTCAATCTTAGATAGCTCCCCGTCGGGCTCCACCCGATACATCCGGACGCCTCGATGACTCATCTGAAACTCAATAAAACATTCCCAGCAATAGAACTGACCGGTTCCTACTTTCCCCACGTTTCGGCCCTGGCACAAGGGGCACATCGGATCCACCACCACGCCTCTGATCACGCCTCACTTTATAGTTCAGTCTGCACTTCGTCTTTAGCGTGCCCAAGCTGCAGGCTTTTAGTCATGCCCGATGCATCCTGGAGACATCTTACCGTGTTCAAAGGGACCCGTAGACTCCCCCCTAGAAGGTCCGCTAGGAGTCCTTGGGAGATCACTAAATCCTTTACCTCCATGGACATTTCGTCGAGGACGGCGTCTTTCACTATTCCTAGCAGGCATCCCATTGAATCGTGCATCGGCATGTGACGATTGACCCAGTCATCCTGGAGTTGTTGTTTGACCCACTTACGGGTACGTCGCTCCAAAAGGTCTCGCCGAGCAAACTCAATTCCGGTTGGGGTAATCCCCACTGTGGGGCCTGCAGGTAGAAAAAGAGTCCGAAACGGACCCGTGTGCAGCGTAAATCCGGTAACTTTGCCCGAAGGCCAGGTAATCACTACATGTTTCACCACGGTCCAGTGGCGAGCCTGGCCTGCCAGACGCACCGGTAAATTGATGAGATGCCAACGGGTCACCACCCTAAAACCCTCCTATCGGTGGGAGGACCGTATAATTTTACCTCCCCCTACCAAAACCTCCCCCTCGTATAGCGCTGCTACCTGACCGGGCGAAGATGCCCATTGGGGCTCCTCAAACCGAACCCGGGCGCCCCCATCTAACCCAATTTCCCATAACGCCGGCTGAGGTTCCATATTGTATCGAATCTTGACTTCCCCGGTGAGAAGGCTCGCGGCCGCCGGATAATTGCCAACATACCGGGCGTCCTCCACTTCCACGACTGCCGTCTCGACTTCGTCGCGCGAGCCCACGACAACCTGATTTTCCTTGGCATCCAGTGCTACCACATAATGAGGTTCCCTAAAGGAGACTCCGAGGCCCCGACGCTGACCTACCGTGTAAAATGCCACACCTTGGTGCTGGCCTACCACTCGACCGCTGGTGTCGACAATCGCTCCAGGCCTTACGGCCTCCGGACGATGAGCCATGAGATAACCCTGGTAGTCGTTTTTGGGCACAAAGCATAGTTCTTGGCTATCTGGCTTTTGTGCGGTCACCAGCCCGCTGTCCGCTGCAATCGCGCGGCTCTCTTCTTTGGAGTATTCCCCAATGGGAAACAGTAAATGCTCCAAATCCCTTTGGTTCAACGTATACATCAAATAACTTTGATCCTTGGCGTGGTCCCGACCACGTAGCAATTGATATCCGCCTCTTTGTGCGGGTCGAACCCGGACATAATGTCCCGTTGCAAGAAAATCGGCTCCGCGACTCTTGGCCCAATCCCACATCGCACCAAATTTGATATTGCGGTTGCACAGTGCACACGGATTGGGGGTGGTACCCGCTAAGTATCCTTCTTCAAAGGGTTGGATCACCTTTTCAAAAAACGGCTGTTCGACATCAACCAAATGGTGAGCGATGCCCAACTTCTTTGCCACCCTACGGGCGTCGACAATCGCTTCGAGGGAGCAACAGCTGTTGGTGGTCTCTGCTGGCAAGTGTCGCATAGTCACGCCGACCACTTCGTATCCTTGTTGCTGTAATAAAACGGCGGCCGCCGAGGAGTCGACGCCGCCGCTTAATCCTACTACTACGGTCTTGGCCAAATTATCCTCGTCCTCCTATCAGTTGAGTTAAACGTCGTTTGGTCTCCCCACGTTGCATTGCCAGCAACATTTCAAAAGACATGGCTGCCATGGTTTCGATCACCGCATCCTGAACCCGACTCCAAACGTCGGGCCCGACACAACTATCCATGTCGGGACATCCCATCCCATCCTCCGAACTACAGTCGGTTAATGAAATCGGTCCTTCCACCGCACGCACGACGTCGCTGACCGAAATCTCGCGAGGGTCTTTTGCCAACATATACCCGCCCTGCGCACCCCGCATGCCGACTACGATCCCGGCTCGTTTCAAAAGAGGCATAAGTTGTTCTAAATATTGTTCCGACATATTTTGAGCCTTTGCGATCCAGGTCACCGCAACCGGACCCTGTCCGTACCGCGCGGCGAGTTCGTAGACCGCCTTGACGCTATAGCGACCCTTGCTAGATACCTTGATCATGAGTCCCGCACCGTCCTTCGGTATCTGTCTCATGATAAGGTTAGCACCGGCGCCGCCTTAGGTCAAATGGCCTTTTTTAGTATTTTCGTTCTTTTGGTTCATAATGCGTAATGACAACCGATTCCTCACGCTTACACACCCGGCCGTCCGCATCGGCCGAGAACAAGTAGTGCAGGAGGAACTTTTTATCGTCTCGGGTCGGATAATCGGTCCGGGCATGGGCGCCACGGCTCTCTTGACGCAATAAGGCTCCCGTGGTGACCACCTTGGCCAGGTCAATCAGAAAACCGGTTTCGATAAATCCCAGCAGGTCGTAGTTAAAGATGTCCCCCCGATCCTGAATTCCTGCTCGTTGATAGCGCTCCTCGTACTGCTCAATAAGATGTAAGGCCTCTTGGAGCCGGTCGGCATGGCGGAAGGTTCCCACGTGAGTCGTCATCGTCTCTCGCAGTGCGCGTCGGATTGGGCCATAGGCCTCCTCGCCATGGCGTCTTTTTATTTCGGCAATACGCTGCACTTGGGTCTCTAACGCATCCGTAGGAAATTCTACTCCGGGGTTGTGTCGGACAAATTTCGAGGCTTGGATCCCTGCCAATCGTCCAAATACCAGGGTGTCTAACAACGAGTTGGCCCCCAGCCGATTGGCCCCATGGACGCTAACGGCTGCGCATTCACCCGCTGCGTAAAAGCCCGCTAAAGAAGTTTCCCCGTACTTATTGGTGGCAATGCCCCCCATCATATAGTGCTGGCCGGGTTGTACGGGTACGGGTTCTTGAACCGGATTAATGCCTTTGTAGGTGATCGCAAAGTCGTAGATCTCACTTAACCGATGCTTAATAATGTCCTCCCCAAGATGACGCAGGTCTAAAAGCACATACCCCCCTTCAAACCCGCGACCTGCCAGAATCTCGCTTTCAATCGCCCGAGACACGATGTCCCGCGGCGCCATCTCCATCAGTTTGGCCGCATAATTGGCCATAAAACGTTCGTGTTCCCGATTATAAAGATAGGCGCCTTCTCCACGCGCCCCTTCGGTGATGAGGACGTTCATACCCGGCAACGTGGTGGGATGAAACTGCACGAACTCCATGTCTTTCAATGGTATCCCGGCGCGGTACGCGATTGCCAGTCCATCGCCGGTATTAATGTACGGATTGGTAGTCCGCAAGTATAACATCCCGGCTCCACCCGTCGCAAAAATCACCGCCTTGGCCGCCAATCCCACCACGGCCCCCGTACGGATTTCTATACAGGTCACCCCAGCCACTTGTCCCGCTACGGTAGCCAGCGCGACCACAAAGAATTCCTTAAGCACCGTAATCTTTTTTCGCACACTCTGTTCGAATAGAGTTTGATAGAGGGCCCGCCCGGTCTTATCAGCCGCGTAACACGCCCTGGGAAAGCCTTGCCCGCCGAACGACCGCTGGGCAATGCGGCCGTCGGGCCGACGAGAGAAAAATGTCCCCCAGTGTTCCATCTCATACACCACCCGAGGCGCATCTTCACACATCAGCTCTGCTGAGTCCTGGTCCGCTAGATAATCACTGCCCTTGATAGTGTCAAACGCATGATCCTGCCAGTTGTCTTCTGGGTCCAGCGCGGCATTGATGCCACCTTGAGCCGCCACCGAGTGAGACCGCACCGGATACACCTTGCTAACCACGGCGCACGATAAATCGGGATCCACCTCGAGTGCCGCTCGCATCCCCGCTAAGCCGGCACCCACCACGATGACATCGTAGCGTTGGACAATCTCCCTCATCCTAAACCCCGCCCCCTCCTAAGAGCCCCACGGTGACCATCTCCCGTTTAAGAGCTTGGATGCCCTTGGTGATCGGAATCCCTTTGGGACACGAAAGTGTGCAGTTAAATGTCGTACGACATTGCCAAACCCCCTCTGAGTTGTTAAGCACCGGAGCACGTGAGGCCGTCCCGTGGTCGCGTGGATCGGCTTGAAAGCGAAAGGCTTTGATAAGCGCTTGCGGTCCCAAAAATGCTCGGTCCATGCCATTTATCGGGCACTCTGAATAACATATTTGGCAAAAAATACAATCGGAAGCCTTAGAGATATCATCAAACTCGGACTCCGGTAGTTGCATCAGTCGTTCGGTCGTAGGAGCCGGAGAATCTGGATCTTCATGCAGCCATGGTGCTACGGCCTCAAACTTATCCCAAAATCGCGTCTGATCCACCACCAAGTCCTTAATGTAGGGCAGATTACGGAGTGGCTCTATCACAACCTCCCGATTGGCGTCTACGGCTTGAAGAATTTGGGTCTTGCAGGCCAATCGGGATTGTCCCGCAATCACCATGGCATCCGACCCACAAATTCCGCTCCGACACGAGGCACGAAAGGCAAGCGATCCATCTTGTTCCTCACGGATCCGCATGAGACCCATCAACACGGGGTCACCAGGCGCCACCGATACCGAGTACAATGCCCAATACGGTTTGGGATCGGTTACCGGATTATAGCGAAACACACGAAATGTCACAGCCGAATCTGTCATACGTAGCCACCTCCAGACCTTAACCCAATACAAACCATGGGCGGCCCCACAAAAATGTCGCCAAAATATCCATCCCAAAAATCACGGTGACTAACCCTAAAAGCCATAACGCCGTGTTAACAGCACGCACCCGATGCGGCAAAAAAGGGATTTCGAGGAGCACTGTGCGGAGCCCATTTAAGCCATGGTAAACCACCACAATTAAAAGCCCATAGTCAATTAACACATAGAGGCTATGGACCAGGCGGGCTTTGACACTCAAAAACGTGATCGGCGCACCGAGATGCATGAAATGTTCGATCCATAGGTGAGCCAGGATCAGTACCAGTAAAAACACCGCAGATACCCGCTGCAACAACCAAGGCCAGGCCCCACCTTTGCTTTTTAACTCTTGCGGCCGCATAAATCACCTCGGGCTCAAAGACTCTAGCGAAATGCTAGGGGTAGCATCGCAATGGCAGCACTAACCCACAAAATTGCCGCGATCGCCATCATGATCCAAAACACCAGGCGTTGGTGGTCGACCCACCAACCCAAGTCCAAACAAATAATCCGAATCCCATTGAGAGCGTGATAAAAAATCAAGGCGAAGAGGGCGAGGTCGGGAACAATGAAGGTTGGCGTGGTTAAGGACGCCACAGTGCGATTAAACGCAGCCATCCCCCCTACCCACGCGGCGGAGGATAGCGCAATCAAATGGAAATAGAGATACACGAGAATCAAGAGCCCCGTGATCCGATGTAGCAGCCACGCCCAAGATCCGGTCCGGTAGCTGGCCATGGCGTCTTGAGCACGTCGAGGTCTTTTCCCCATCGCTTCTGTCCGCACCCCTACCACCTCCGCTTCGGGCATAGTATGCCTCCGACATCAAAAGGCCATCCCATCGGTACGCCCCCTATTCTGAAACGGCGTGCAAGAAGGCCGCCCCCAAGGAGCGGCCCCAGATTAGTATAAAAGGCAATTAACCGCGCACGGCGGTGCCGGGCTCGATATCTTGCCCAGCCTTGGGTTTCTTGCGCCGTAGGAGCGCCCGCAGCGGATCCCAATACTGATCGGCCACGCGTTCTTTCAAGGGGATAATCGCATTGTCGGTAATTTTGATGTGCTGGGGACAGACTTCCGTGCAACATTTGGTCACGTTGCACATAGAAAGCCCCGCTTCTTTGGACAACATCGAGACCCGATCCCCAGTTTCTCGCGGGTGCATCTCAAACTCTGCAATTTTCACCATAAACCGGGGCCCAAAGTACTGATCTTTGGCATCGTGATCCCGTAACACGTGACAGGTGTCTTGACATAAGAAACACTCAATACAGTGGTGAAATTCTTGTACCCGGTCCACATCAAATTGCTGCATTTGCAGCGGTGCCGATTGACTCAGCTGAAACGCCGGAATCTTCTTAGCGGTTTCGTAGTTCCACGACACGTCACTCACCAGGTCTTTAATGATCGGGAAGGTCTGCATCGGTTGAATATGCACCACTTGCCCTTGGTAATCGTCCAGACGAGTCTTACACAAAAGCTTCGGTCGGCCATTGATTTCGGCTCCACAAGAGCCACAATGAGCCGCCTTGCAGTTCCAGCGCACGGCCAAGTCTTGTGCCTCATGGGCCTGCACATAATGGACCGCATCCAGCACCACCATTCCCGGGGTTAAAGGCACCGTGTAACGGACTTCTTCGCCGCCGGTTTTGTCTCCACGGTAGATGCTTAGCACCATATCTTCACTCATGGCTAGTTCTCCTTTCCCTTTTGCTGTGATGTCCAGACTCCCGGGGCCATGCCTCGTTCGAACAACTTCTGAAGTTCCTCAGGCATTTGCGCTACGGCCTCTTGTCTCAGTCCGTTATCTACGGTCTGCACAAAATTCCACTGCCCCATCTCAGGGAGCTCATCGGGATAGTCGGTCCGCCAGTGCGCCCCACGGCTCTCCTTACGGGCCAAAGCTCCACGGAAGATCAAACTCGCCAAGGCTAACATGGACTGGACATCGAATACCGCGTGCCACCCAGGGTTATACACCTTGGATCCTGTGATGCCCATGTTAGCGGACCGTTCGGTAAGGGCTTGGAGTTTCCTCACTCCTTCTTCAAGTCCTGGACCCGACCGCATAATTCCGGCATGGTCTGACATAATGGCCTGGAGTTCTTCATGAATCAAGAACGGATTCTCTCCATGACTAATGGAAAATGGCGCCAACACCCGCTGGATTTCTGCATCCATCTCACCTTCGTCAATTTGAGGCAGCTCCGCGATTCCCCGGGCGTAGGCGAGCGCCCCGTCTCCGGCGCGTCGCCCGAAGACCAAGAGGTCAGCCAGGGAGTTGCCGCCCAGACGGTTCGCTCCATGTAGTCCACACGCCACTTCCCCTGCCGCAAAGAGCCCCGGGATATTCGTGGCGCACGCGCTGGCTTCGGCCCGGACGCCACCCATGGTGTAGTGGCAAGTCGGGGCGACTTCAAATTTCTCTTTGGTAATGTCCACATCCGCCAACGTCAGGTACTGCTCATACATCCCGGGCAGCTTACGTTTGATGAATTCGGGCCCCTTGTGCGTGATATCGAGCCAAGCTCCACCATGCGGAGTGCCGCGCCCCGCCTGCACTTCCTTATAGATGGACCGCGCCACCACATCGCGTGACGACAACTCCTTGCGTTCGGGGTCGTATTGCAACATGAAGCGCTCCCCTTCGGAGTTGTAAAGAAATCCTCCTTCGCCGCGGACCCCTTCGGTAACCAAGAGGCCGCGAACCCCCGGCGGCCAGACCATCCCTGTGGGGTGGAACTGGACCATTTCCATGTCCATCATTTCGGCACCCGCCTGGTAGGCAAGGGCTCCCCCATCACCAGTGCTTTCCCACGAGTTCGATGTCACTTTGTAAAGCTTACCCCACCCACCGGTGGCTAGCACCACCGCTTTGGCGCGAAATAGCACAAATTCTCCGGTGGCCCGATAATAGGCCAGGGCACCAGCCATCCGACCCTGGCTATCTTTAAGTAACTTGGTGACCGTCACTTCCTGAAAGATCTCAATATCTTGGCTTATAGCCTTATATTGCAGGGTGCGTAACAACTCCATGCCAGTGCGATCACCGATATGAGCGAGACGACGAAAACTGTGCGCCCCGAACGGCCGTTGCATGATCTTGCCTTCCGGAGTGCGGTCGAATACCGCGCCCCATTCCTCGAGCTCCAGTACCCGCTCCGGGGCTTCATGGGCAAATATTTCGGCAATCCGGTAATCGTTAATGAAATGCCCCCTACGCATGGTGTCGTAGAAATGGGTTTCCCATCCGTCCCAACGATCCACGTTTCCAAACGACGCTGCCACTCCACCTTCCGCCATCACGGTATGCGCTTTTCCCAACAGTGATTTACCAATAATCCCAACGGATACTCCAGGCACCGCCGCCTGCACCGCTGCCCGCAGCCCGGCTCCGCCAGACCCAATCACTAAAACGTCAAAACGATGCGACTCTATAGTCGCCACTTGAGTGCTCATCAAAATAGCCTCGGATCGTGTAAGATTCCCGAACTAAGTAGGCGAATGTACAGGTCAACCGCCCACACCGAAAACAAGGAAGCCCAGGCCCAGCCTCCGTGAAATTGATTCCATCCCGACACCCGTTTCCACCACTTGTACCCGGTCGAGGGTTGGCCATTGACGCACGAAAAGCAGTCCTTGCGACCACCAATCATGTTGCGAAAGGCGTGACAAGAAAAGGTATACGCGGTCAACAACACCGCATTTATTAACAACAAAATTGAACCGAGGCCCACCCCGAATCCATTTTTGAAGATGAATCCCTGAACGGTGTCTTTCCATAGAAAAATTAGCACAATAACGGCCAGATACCAGGCGTAGCGATGCAAATTGTTGAGGTTAAACGGAAAACGCCGTTCCCCGGTATATGGCTTCTTTTTGCGCGAACCCGGCTCGGCTACCGCACAGCCTGCGGGGTGAAAGAAAAATCCGCGAAAGTATTCTTTGCGGTAGTAATAGCAAGAAAACCGAAAAATAAACGGGATCCACACGACATATAGGGCCGTCAGAACATGCAGGCCGAACCAACCGGCCACGCCCGGAGAAAAAAACGGCGATACGTAGTTGTGGTAGGTTCCGGTGTTGTGCCATAAGGTTTCCCAGATGGCGTACACCACAAAACCACCCAAGGCCACGATCGTAAACAAAGGTTCAACCCAGTACGGCATCGGCCTCGCGGCCGGAGGTTTGGGTTGTTGGGTCGGGGCCTTCATTGTTTGTGCCATAACCTATCCCCCTCCACTACATTGGCTTAGACCCCCGCTGGGGCCACACCATCATAAAGACAATTCCAGTATAGCGCAGACCATTTATAGAACTCTCGCTCTCACTCAAGACGAAACATTCAGACAGAGTTTGCGTCGTCGGATCCTACAGTCCGGCGTAATGCATGTAGCGTTTGGATTTCCAGTTCACTACCCTCGCTAGACGGCTCATACAACGTTTCGCCATCGAGTTCGTTCGGCGCATAACGTTGAGCAACGAAATGATGCGGATAACGATGAGGATAAAGGTACGATGCCTCGATGTCGGGACGATAATGACGATCCCGTAAATGATCGGGCACCTCCAAATTGGGCCATCGTTCTAAGGCGCGGTCCAATTTTTCTAGTGCCGCCACTACACTGTTAGATTTCGGAGCCAGAGCCAGGTAGAGCACCGCATGAGCAATAGGAATTCGAGCCTCGGGTAGTCCCACCGCGTTAAGGGCCGTCCACGCCGCTGTGGTCACTTGCATCGCTGCCGAGTCCGCTAGCCCAACGTCCTCGGACGCGTGGATCATTAATCTCCTTACGATGTACCGGGGATCATCACCGCCCGCTAGAAGCCGCCCCATCCAGTAAAGCGCCGCATCGGGATCCGAACCCCGAATGCTCTTAATCAAGGCCGAAGTCATATCGTAGTGGCGATCACCGTTGGTGTCATGATAGTGGGCAGAATCTTCCCAGACTCGGTTAAGGTGCTCCATAGTGATTGTGGTCGTGCCTTGTGCATCTGCCACCCAGGCCGTACGCTCCAGAATCGTCAGCGCCAAGCGGCCATCCCCGGATGCCCGAACGGCAATATTATCGAGCACTTCCGCATCGACTGTGCCGTCATGCCACCATTCTTGCCGGCGAGTCCATGCCCGATTCAAAACAGCCACGAGGGCCGCCCTGGACAGTGCTTTAAACTCCACCAAAAGACAACGTGAAAGTAACGCGCTGTTAAGCGCCGCCCAAGGATTCTCGGTGGTGGCCCCAACCAGTACCAAGGTGCCGTCTTCCACATAGGGTAACAACACGTCTTGTTGCGCCTTGTTAAAGCGATGAATCTCATCCACAAACAAGAGGGTCCCCTGTCCCTCGCTACCCCAGCGTTCTCGTGCCCGCTCTGCCGTTTTACGGATATCGCCGGCACCCGACTCCACCGCCGACAACGTCACAAACACCATGCGTCCGGCGCGCGACAGGATACCCGCTGCCGTGGTTTTACCGGTTCCGGCAGGCCCATAAAAAATTGCCGACCGCAAGCGATGCTGAATCAGGTTACGGAGTATCCCTTTCGTACCGGTCAGGTGGTCTTGGCCCGCGAGGTCATCCAATACTTGGGGTCGAAGTTGCCAAGCCAGCGGAGCCGCACTTTCCCGGTCGCGGCGGCCCGCTTCACTAAACAGGTCGTCGCCCCGTTGCTTAGGCATGAAGGGTCTCGTAGAGCCGGCCGAAGCCCCGAATGGCCGTTTCGATGTCTTCGTCGTCGACATCTAGATGGGTGACCAGCCGAAGCCGTTTTGGCCCCATTGCCCCGACTAAGACGCCCTGTTGCTTCACGGCTTCGATGGCGATTTCTGCTGCAACCGGCAAATCGACCATAACCATATTGGTGGGTTTGGTGGGGGCAAATATCTGGTATCCCATCTCTCCCAGTGCTTGTACTAGCTGTAATGCCCGCGCGTGGTCTTGGCTAAGGCGATCTAAGTTATGCGTGAGGGCGTAAAGTCCCCCCGCCGCCAAGACCCCCGCCTGACGCATCCCACCGCCGAGCCACTTGCGAAAAACTCTCGCCCGGTCAATAAAGTCGCGGGATCCGACCAGCACCGACCCGACGGGCGCACCCAGGCCCTTAGAAAGGCACACCGAAACCGAATCGAACGGCGCCGCCAGGTCAGCGGGAGGCAACTCCAGAGCCGCCGCGGCATTGAAGAGCCGGGCACCATCCAAGTGGGTCAACAAACGGTGCTCTCTGGCGGCTTCGATGACCGACATCATCTCCGACAACCCGATCGCCGCACCTCCGGCACGATTGTGAGTGTTTTCTAAACATAGCAACCGCGGACGGGGGTGATGAATGTTTACGGGACGAATCGCCTGTCTCAGAATATCACCGGTTGGCGTGCCTTCGTTACCCTCCAGAAGGTTCCAGGTGATCCCACTCCACATAGCGGCAGCTCCGCCCTCGTAATAGTAGGCATGGCTGTCCTTATGGATGAATACCTCATCGCCACGATCAGTGTGCGCTAAAATCGCCGCTTGGTTCGCCATCGTACCACTTGGCACGAAAAGTCCGGCGGGTTTACCCAAGAGGTCCGCCGAAAATTTCTCTAGCTGGTTGATTGTAGGGTCTTCACCGTAAACATCGTCACCAACCGGCGCGTCAAACATCGCCTGCCGCATTTCCAAGCTCGGTTTGGTAACGGTATCGGAACGTAGGTCTATCGCCATGCTATAATCCCAACCGCTTCAGCAACTGGGCCTTTGGTAATGCACCTACCACGCGATGTGTTTCCTGTCCATTTTTAAATTGGATTAGGGTCGGAATGCTCATCACGCCGTATTCCGCCGCAAGGTTGGGATTTTCATCCACATTAACTTTTACCACTGTCAAAGCTCCCCCACGCTCTGCGGCCACCTCTTCTAAAATCGGGCTAATCATCCGGCACGGGACACACCAGGATGCCCAAAAATCTACAACGACTGGAGTTTCAGCTCCATCTATGACCTGGTGGAAATTATCTTGAGTCGCCACCAACAAGTTTTCTGACACATATATCCCTCCAATTTCCCTAGTCGATCTTACCAGGGAAATGCACGAAAGAGAAGACGTAAAGTCTTCTCTTTCAAGGGTCTC
>JAKADJ010000023.1 GCA_021820645.1 Bacillota bacterium | reverse complement strand
TAAAGTGGACCCCGTCGTCAAGACAATTTTTTAGCTCTGAAGTGTGAGACTGATTCCTCCTTTTTGTGGATGAAATAGGTCGGTCGACGCGATCGACCGGTCCCTAAGTATTGGGGGTGTCCGATGCGGCGTGATGTTGGCGAGCCCAGCGCAGGAGGATGCTGTGAGGCGATTCTCCCGTCTGTTGCAACGTTTGGGTGACGAGAATCCAGTCGGGCCGCGAACGAAACGTGACCATCAATTGGGGATGCCAGAATCGATAGGTGGCTTGACGTTGACGATGGGTGGGATCCAGGGGGGCACCTCCTTTCATTGAGATAGGGTGACCGCTTGGGTGGGTCGGTCCCTCGGGAGCGGGCGCACCCGGTCCCGGATTCGTGCGATCGAATATCATTCGGGGAGCTGGAGGCCACGGTGTGGCCGCACGGGTCCCCGAATCCCCGCCTCGGGCGGTTCTTGAATCGTTTCATGTCTCATCGTCACTAGTGACGAATGAGGGTGGGGATCGACCCGATGGTCTAGGGGTCATGGTCGCGCACCGCAGACCCCACCGGATCGGGCGTGATACACCGTAGAAGGCGTGCAATAGCCGAGCGATTGGTGGAGCCGTTCCTCATTATAGAAGCGAAAATAGGCGGATAGCCCACGCCGTGCGTCCCGGGGGGTCGCGTAATCGTGTAAATAGACTTCCTCGTATTTGACACGGCGCCACAACCGTTCGGTAAAAATGTTGTCCAGCGCGCGACCTTTGCCATCCATGCTAATACGGACCTCCTTGTCTAAGAGCAACGCGGTATAGTGGGGACTCGTAAAATGACTCCCTTGATCGTGATTCCAAATCGTCGGGACCGCCGTAGCCAGAGCGCGCTTCGCGGCCGTCAGCACAAACGGGAGTTCGAGGGTGTCGGACAACTCCCAGGTCACGACATACCGAGAATACCAATCGATAATGGCGACGAGATACAACCACCCATGACGCAACCGGATGTAGGTGATATCGATGCCCCACACGTGATTGGGGTACCCCGCCGTCACGTTTTTCAACAAATACGGGTAGATGGGGTGCGCCGGATGCGGGGTACTGGTGTGCGGACCCGGCGCCAGACCCCAGATGCCCATCTCCCGCATATAGCCTTGAATCCGTTTCCGGTTCACGAGATGCCCCTCGTGTTGAAGTTGGGCCGTGATCCGGCGGGACCCATAGAATGGGCGCGCCGTATAGATTTCGTCGATGCGATGTTTCAGCGCGATTTCTGTCGGATCCGGCCCGACGGGCCGGTAATAGATGCTCGACCGATTCACCGCGAGCAAGGCGGTCTGCGTCGTCAGCGGGATCGCATCGGGACCCGTGTCCAACAACCTCATGCGCTCAGCGCGCGAGAGGGTCGAGACCAGATTTTTTTTTGAGCCACTCGAGCTGCGTGGTCAGTTTGCCGATTTCGGCATAGAGTTCGGTCAGCTGCGTGGCGTGGGCTTGAGCCTGTTGTTGGATCGCTTGCGTTTCGGTGAATAAGTGCGGGAAATTGTCGAGGGCTTGACGCTTCCATCGATGCAATTGTCCGGGATGGATACTGTACGTGGCAGCGATTTGCGCGACCGTTTGCTCCTCTTTGAGCATTTCCAAGGTCACCTGCGCCTTGAATGTGGGCGTATGATGTTTTTGCTTTGGCATGATGTGTCCAGTGTAACACTTGAGGGCCTCCCAGATTGTCTAGTTTTCTGGGACCACTATACTGGGTCTTTTAGTTCCAGGATTTGCGACCACAACTGGCGTAGCCGCATTCAGCGCGCCGGGGCGTATCACAACGCCTAATTCCTGTGGCGGGGTGCCGTGCTATTGCAATTTCAATTAGTGTCAAGCGGACTAGTGCACACGATCGCAGACATGCATTCCCCTAGAATGAGCGTGGGAACCGTGAGCAATCCCACGAGTCCCTGTTGTGCCTTTTCGTATCGCGAGCGACTCGTCCGGACGCTTTGCGATTGCAGACCAATTATTGCCTTAGGGGTTGTGCGTTGCACGGGATAATGAGTAAGTTTGACTAAAACCCCGCCATGTGAATTAGAGCCTTATGGACCCAGTATCAGCTTCCCCCGGCCCTGATGGGCCGTTATTACACCCAGTTCTTTCGGCCAGTAGACGGTATCAACCTACCGGCCGGAGATCGAAGAGCTGGCCGTCGGAAGCCACGAGAGGCTTGGCGGGCATCGTCACGGCCGGATCCTCGGCGGCAAACGACGGCCACCGGTGACCGCCCTCCACGGCAAGATGAATCGACAAGGGCACCGCAAGGGACCGATGCCCCGACCGGAAATTTCTTCGCGCCCAGGGTCAACTGATACGCTGCGATTACCCCGGTTGGCCCACTCATCCCTCTGCGGGATGCACTGAAACGACTTATCGGTCGGCCACACCGCCTGCCGTCCAACCTTTGTC
This sequence comes from Bacillota bacterium, assembly GCA_021820645.1. Next base: position 12,390 of record JAKADJ010000023.1, on the reverse strand, counting down.
TTGATCTTGGGGGGCCACCGCCCGCTTGACCCTCTCTTGGCGTACGCCGAATGCGTGGGCTTTATGGTCAATCTTGAGCCAGCGCCGCGAGCCGGCGTACGAGCCACTGTTCCCCTTCCTCTCCCAGAGTTCGAACGATGTCTCGTGCGGGCTTTACTTGCCGCACCATGCCGACACCCTGCCCCGCATAGATGAAGCCAACGGAATAATCTTCGCGTCCTTGCGTGAAGATCTGCCGAGCGTTTTCGGATTGCGCTAGCGCTTCTTCCCGGCCATGCCAACGCACCCCGAATTCGTTACGTAGCGCGCGACCGGGATATTCTTCGGGCCAAGCTAGGCCCTGAGCCCGATCGAAGACATGGGTCAGAATTGTCTCGGTCTCGTCAGCTGCCAGGATCCGGGATATTCCGGCGGCATTGTGTAATGCCTCGGGTGTGGCCAAAAACGCCGTGCCGATCCAGGCACCAGCCGCCCCTGCGGCCAACACCGCGGCAAGCCCTCGGGGTGTGGCAATCCCTCCGGCCGCCACAACAGGTGTAAAGACGGTATCGAGCACAATTTGTAGGAGTGGCAAGGTGGCGACAGTACCGGTGTGCCCCCCAGCTTCGGTGCCTTGCGCGACAATAAGATCGGCACCGGCGCGCTCCGCTTGACGTGCCTCGGCCCGACTGTGAACTTGCACGGCAACCCGGACCCCCGCGCTATGGCAAGCATCAACATAAGGCGTAGGATCACCAAACGATAGGGACACTAAATCAGGATGTTCCCGGATCGCCGAATCCAATAGTTCTGGACGGTCGACCAGTGCCCAAACCATGAGACCCAGGCCGAATGGGCCGCCCCGACGAGCCACCTCCGCTTGATCATGGATAAACGCAGTCGAGGCTTGGCTCCCGATTCCGATCATGCCAAGGCCTCCTGCACACGATATGGCAGCCGCCAAATGGCCGTCGGCGACTCCGGCCATCGGTGCCCCAACAATGGGATACCGCAATCCCCAGTCACGGGTTAATGGTGTGTGAATCACTCTACAAACCTCCTTGATGCATCCAGGTAAAAGCCTCTTCCCTTGCCATGTATAATAGAAGATGATTCACTGAACGTCTTGTCAATATTGTGCGAAATGGAGGTGTGCAACATGTCCGAGGAAATATGCCCCGTGGAATCTGCGCTCCGCGTGATTGGCGGTAAGTGGACCCTATTGATTCTTCGCGATCTGATGACCGGACCCAAGCGATTTGGGGAACTTAGAAAATCGCTCGGTGGGGTGAGCCCTAAGACCTTGTCGTTAAGACTGCGAGAGCTAGAACAAGACGCCATCATCACGCGGACCGTGTTTCCCGAAGTGCCATTACGCGTGGAATATGGATTAACCGACGCCGGGGGCACGCTTTCCAATGTCATAGAAGTGCTACGGGATTGGGGAACTCAGTGGAACCAGAACGCATCGCATACTCCCATGGCCGAACTGACTCTTAAAAATTCGTCATCAATCGACAAATAACAACAAATCGTTGACTATAAATTGGAAGTTCTGGTACAATCCTGGTATTCAAATGTCGAAGAAGTGAGGTGATTCAGGTGAAGTCAACCGGGATTGTTCGTAGAGTGGACGAGCTAGGGCGGGTGGTGCTCCCCATTGAGCTCCGTCGCACCCTCAGCATCAGTGATAAAGACTCGTTGGAGATCTATGTCGACGAGGAAAAAATCATCTTGCGTAAATACGAACCCGCTTGTATTTTCTGTGGTAACGCAGAAAACATTGAGTCTTATCGTGGAAAAAACGTGTGTCATCAGTGTGTCGTCAACCTCAACATCGAAGCAGTTTAACCTTTCTTCGTCACGACGAACTGGTAGAGCTCGCGCTTAGAAACGGAAAACTTGGAGGCGATTTGTCGAATCGCCTCTTTTTGATGTAATCCCTGGGCCACAAGTTCTTTGACGTGGTGGTCCAGGGCTTCCCAGTCGACGGCCTTCACATCGAAGGGCTCCCGTGTCTTGCCCAGCACCAGAACGATTTCTCCGCGCCATTCGCGCTCTTCGTCAGTAAGCTTGGACAGCATCGTGCGCATAAATTCTTCATGGTGTTTAGTCATCTCGCGGGCCACGAATACTGGGACGTCGTATAGGGCCATGGCGTTAAGGTCGTCTAAGGTCTTTTGCATATGGTGCGGTGCCTCATACAGAATTGCCGTATAAGGGCTTTCTATGATTTCCCGAATTCGTTCCTTGCGGGCCGCACCGGTTCGTGGCACAAATCCCCAAAAAGTAAACGGCGCCTCAAATCCCGACGCGGCATAAGCGGTGACCGCGGCCGAAGGGCCCGGGACGACCGTCACTTTCCCGTCCTGTTGCCACACCGCATCGATTAATTCTTGGCCCGGATCCGATAAAGTGGGCATGCCGCGGTCACTGACTAACGCGACGGCGTCTCCCTCGTCAAGACGGCGCAGGATCTGGGGCAAACGCATCTGGGTGTTATGAGCATGGAACGAAAGCATGGGCGTTTTTATATCATATTGATGGCATAAGAGGCCTGTAACCCGCGTGTCCTCGCAAAGAATCAGGTCGGCTTCCTGCAACACCGCTTGGGCACGGGGCGACCAGTCTGAAAGATTCCCAATGGGGGTCCCCACCACGTACAGCACCCCCGGCTCAACCCAACGAGGGTGAAAGAGCTCCGCCATCCCGATTCAAGCCCTCCTTCTCTTGATGACTCCATTGCTTCATTTGTCTTTCGATGACCAACGCCTCATGATGCGACACCGGCAGGGATACCCACCACAACTCTAAAGGGCCTCGGCCCCGGGTATAGCGTGCCCCGATCCCTCGACGATGTTGAGCTAGGCGGCGCGTAACATCGGTGGTGATTCCGGTGTAATAACTAGTTCCATCCCCACATCGAATCACATAGACGTACCACACTGAACTCATGACCGTGCCCACCATTGCCTGATCCTCTCTCGCCACACATCTTGATTGGCATTGGACGCTAACGCTTGATGTGCCTCAAATAGATGGTCCCACAGCGTCAGCCAGGCCGGCTCTTGGGTGTGGCGAAATGCTCTTTCCACATGCCACACCGCCTCAATAACGTGTTCGGGTAAAAGTGGTCGCACGAGCATCCAATCCCTACGTAGTTCGACTTGGACGGGATTTGCCGAGAGCCTAGAAAAATGAATCCTTTGACACCGGCTCCGTATCGTCGCCAGAACCTGGTCCGGGTGCTCCGTCGTCAGGAGAAAGTGGACGAAAGGTGCGGGTTCTTCCAAAATCTTTAGGAGTAAATTGGCGGCGTCAATTCCTAGCTTGTCCGCCTCACGGATCCAAATCACGCGGGTAGATGCCCATAACGGCCGATACGGAAGCGCTCGTAGTGCATCGCGCACCGCATCAATCTTGATGGTGTGGGGTTCGGGAGCCAATATCGTGAGATCCGGATGATCCTCTAAAGGCTTTTGACACGCACGGCATGGGCAATCGATCGCGCCCGCGTCTTCGCAGAGCAGGGTCCGGCACCACGCCGCCCCGGGGGCCTCATGGGAATCCGAACCCACCAATAATAATCCTTGCGGAACCTTCCGACCCCAAGCTGCCAGGCTTAAAGCAGGCCATGGATCGAGCCGCAATCTAGAATTTTTCATACCGATCCACGTCCACCACAAACACGGTAGCTCCACCCACGGTGACTTCGACTGGGAATGGGACATACGGCTCACCACTATGGCTCGGAGTTTGCGGAGCCAACGTTTCGTGCCGTACCGAACAGGTTCTCCGCAACACGGATACCACCTGCTCCACGTCGGGTTCTTGAACACCGGCCAAGATAGTCGTATTACCTTCTCGCAAAAAGCCCCCGGTGCTCGCTAACTTGGTGGCACGAAAGCCCCGGCGATTGAGTTCGGTTACCGCCTGGGCCGCATCTTTATCTTGCAATATCGCAATCACTAATTTCACATCGGTCGACCCCCTCGAAGATGTATGAGCCATGGCTGCATTCGTTCGCTAATCGCATGATGTACCACATCTGGTGCCTGATTCGCATCAATGACCTTTACGCGTAGTGGGTCGGCCGTCGCAATCTCTTGGTATCCGGCCCGAACTCGCTCAAAATACTTGTCATCCCGGGATTCGATTTGATCCAAAGCCGCATCCCTCGGAAACCTTTCCCCGTCCAACCAAAACGTGATATCGGGACATAAACCTTCGGTCGCAATCTGGTTAGTGGCATGCACAACATCCAGTGCAATCCCTCTGCCATACCCTTGGTATGCCACGGATGAGTCAATGAAGCGATCCAGGATTACGACCCGCCCACGTTCGAGATGCGGACGAACCTGCGTGGCCACCAACTCCGCCCGGGCGGCGGCAAAGAGGAGCAATTCTGCTCGGGCATTCTCTATCTTGAGATCATGGAGCAACGTGCGTCGCAAGGTCTCACCGAGCTCGGTGTGGCCCGGCTCCCGCAATACGACACTCGGCACCTCGAGCCCCGTGAGCCACTCGGCAAGGCGTTCGATTTGTGTCGACTTACCCACCCGTTCCAGGCCCTCGAATGACACTAAGACCCCGGGGTGCCTTGCTAGGTGACGACCCATACGCTCCCTCCTTGGTCATCGGGATAGATGCCTTCAATCGAACCCGGGTTAAGATCTTGCCACATCGCTAGCCACTGGAGTACCTCCTGACTAATCACTTCCCCCGGCTGCACCACCGGAATCCCCGGAGGATAGGGGACGATGGCATCACGAGCGATGTGGCCTGCAGCCCGCCCAAGACTCACTGCTTCGGCCGGCCGCAACACTGCCGCTCGAGGGCTTAAGCGCCGGACAGGCATTGGCAAAGGGTCCCTCTTCCTCGTTGCAGAGTCCGAAGCGGGAAGAGTGCTTAGCATAGATTTTACCATGGTCAACGGCCGTTCGGGGGATAAAATCAAGGTGATGCCATCCGGTTCAACTTTTTCAGGCCATCCCCATTGGAGAATCCTTCGGGCCGTGTCGGCAGGTGGCCCCCACACCGTAAGCTTCGCCGGATCCACCTCGACTCCGGTTTCTGTAGAGAGTCGACGCTGAAGCAAATCGAGATGGGGGAATTGGTGCCAGACCTGGCGCATCGATTCACTAAGTTCCCGCCATCGAGTAGTCCATACCACATCGCGTCGCAGGGCCTGATAGGCATCTAGCGAGGATAGCAAGAGATACGAAGGGCTTGACGTCCCGAGTAAGCGCCACCACAAATCAATGGAAGCCTCAGGAATCAAGTTCCCCTGAAGGTGCAACAAGCCCGTCTGCGTCAACGTCGGCTCCGTTTTGTGCGCGCCATGAGCGACCAGATCGGCGTCCAGCGTGAGGGCTGAAGTGGGATACCCTATGCGCCCGTACCAATGGGTCCCGTGCGCCTCATCCACCACCACCGGAATCCTCTTTCGATGCGCTTCGGCGATGACAGGTTTAATGTCCTCCGCAATTCCCTCATAAGTGGGCCGCGTCAGCACCACAGCGCCGACCTCTTGGGATCCTTTTAAGGTTTGAACCAGATCGTCCGCCGAGACTCCGCGCGCCGTATTTTTCGGGTACACCCAAATGGGATCGAGCCCCCCGATCACCATGGCCGCCAAGGCCGAGCGATGGGCGGTGCGCTCGACGACCACGCGGGTCTTGCCAGTTGCCGTCGTGGCAGCCAAAATAGCAGCCGTCACAGGCAGCGAGGCCCCTTGTACTGAATACCAAGTTCTCCTCACTCCGAACGACTCGGCCATTCGTTGCTCCGACCGATGAATCGGGTCTCCCCCATCACTCCGAGGGGCTAAATCTCCCACTTCGGTGAGATCCGATCCCCATGCAAGCCAATCATCGGGAAACGGCGGATGGTCTCCATGACCGGGAGTATGCCACTTTTCGCGGGGATACGACCGATGGATTTTAATGGCTTCGATGAGAGGTCTTTCATCCATATTACCCTCCAGTTCGGGTATTGACGCGGGCCGTGATGCCCCAACGTCCCCGAAGTTTATAAATTACGGCAACTTTCGAGGCATAGACCTCTTGCCATTGGGACGAGTCCTCGGCCAAAAATGTGCTGACCGCCGTATTGGGTTCCCATAGCACATAGCGTACCCGATAGCGACGCCACACTTGGTTCGGGTTTGTGGTAAGATTTTTGACCGCCAGGTAGTCAGGCAACACTGGGCTTCCTACGTAAAAATCAGTGCGTCCATCTACGAAGACCTTGATTTTGTTTGCAATCAGGTATCCCCCCCAATGATATATGGCGAACACCCGACCGCTCTGATGTTTTAAGTAGGTCACCGCTTTTTGCGGAACGCTGCGGGCGACCTCTCCCGGGGGGACGATCGGTTGGTGACCAAGGGTATAACCCAGCACCGCTAGCATGACCGGGATGCCAATCAGGGTTCGCACCTTACGGAATTCGAAGGCGGGCGTCAAGTCGGCCAGTAACACCGGCCACACCATAGCGTAATACGGAAGAAAACGAACTGACTCCAAGACCGCGACAAAGGTGCCCCCTAACATCACAAATTCAGGCCATTCCACCTTCTTTGCAGTCAATTGTGAAGCCATTAAAATAATGGTCAGCGGACCTAGGATCACCAGTAAGATCCAATGCACGTGAAAGTTGGGCGAATGCCATTCGGCAATGAGCGACGAGATCTGGCTCGAAAACGAGACGCGGAGTGCATACGCAAAAATGCCCCAGCCGTGAGGGTTTATCCAGGAAGCCAGCGCTGAGACTCCGGTAACAAGTCCCCATGTCCTGAGCGTCACCCGAGTTTGAGGAGTCACCAGGCGTCCTTTTGTGATGGGCCAGGCGATATAAATACCCTCTAACAGGAGGAGTAAGAAGCCCAACAAAAAGCTCCCGTGTAGATTAGTCCAGGTCCATAACAAGGCTGGCATCCACCAAAGCAGTCGCGGTTTGGTGCGTGCGGCGTCAAGAAGCCATAGTTCGGCGGCGAACCAGGCGTAACTGAAAACTTGTGGACGGACCCGCAAAAAGGCCAGCATGGACACCGATACGACCACAGTCATCAGGGCGATCTTGGAAGCGCTGACCTTTCGAGCCCAAAGACGGCCTACAACCAAAAGAACCGTTAGGGTGGCCATACCCGCCGAAAATAACCAGTAGGCCACGGGACCTAGCCAACGGGTGGCCAACGCCAGCAATACTTCGTAACCCCACTCCTCAGTCACCCAACGGTGCCCGGCTAAACTATAGGAAAACGGGTCGGTGTAAAGGACGTGATGATGTACCAGCATATATTGCCCGGTAGCCCACTGCCAAAACACATCCCCTGATAATCCGGTATGAATAATCGTGGACCAGAGTAATACGGGCCCCAAAAGACCAATGAGTCCCACAAAGATCCATCGTGATGCCGATGTGCCCATATCTCGCCGCCTTCCCGGTACTAGTCCTCTAAATTTCAATTCGCGCCGGGGACTATATTCTCCTGTTCGCGAATATCTCGTACCAGGAGGGATTGTACATGAAAAGAAGATTGCCGATGTCTCGACGCACTGCAGGTTGGCTAATGGCCCTAATGGCGGCCTTAGTTGTAGTCCATTATGCCTACCAAAAAGTACCTACGGCCTTAACTCGAGCTGTGATCGGAACTCCCGCCATTCGGGTTGCCCTCAAAGGGGAGATTACCCAGATTAACCCGAAAGGTTTAACGGTAACACTCGAAGATGCCCATGGTGGGCTGACCAAATTAACGCGCCATGTCGTCCTCACACAAAGTACCAAAATTGCGATGCCCGGCAAGCCTATGGCCACCGGTCACGCCGGCTACAAGTATCTTCAAAATGGGCTGCGGATCATCGTACAAGGGCAAGGTACCGCCACTAACGACGTCATCGCCCAAGTGGTCAATGTGACTTTCCCACCCTTAACCGGCAAAGTCGCCCAGGTCGATCAGGCGATGCTGACCCTTACCGTGGCTGGGCAGCCCCATCCTGCGAGGATTTTATTGACCTCACACACCGCATTTTTCGTACCCGGGGGTCACTGGCAGAGCCTGAAGGTGGGCGCCCCGGTTCGAGTCTGGGTAGTCCCCAACCAGGTCAATGGTTCGGGGCTCACGGCCATCACGGTGATGGTGGTTCATGGAACCAGCGCCCCATCTTAAACGTGAATCCCGGGCGTTATGGGCAAGAGCAACACCCGGCACCACACGTGATGAATCTGAGGCGTTCGGTAACCGCGACACGGCGTCCGCCATCGAACGCCCTTAAGCTTACGTCGACTCAAGACGACCATCTCCCAATTATCCGGCCCAGAGTCGGCGTAAGCCCTTTAGACACCAGGACACTCGCGAAAAAATCTCGGTAAATAACCTAAAATGTTTAAAATCGGCGCAGGAAAGCCGGGATGCGTGCCGAATTCCTCAAGCAACATAGTTTCATCGCTGGGAGGGATTTAAATGCCGGGTACCCCTAGAAATTTTGCCCGAGACATCATGGATCGCTGGGCCGCACGGAGGCCTCACGATACCGCTCTTTACCACATTGACCTAGAGGGGCAGGCGACCCGTTGGAGTTTTTTTGACATCCAGGGGATATCGGACCGCACTGCCGCATGGCTCATGCAAAAAGGGATTGGATTTGGTGATCGGGTGTTGCTGGTTCTCGGCAAGGACCCGCTGTTTTGGCCGGTGATGATGGCGCTGAATAAAATTGGTGCGGTTCCGATGCCGGGCACCACGCAATTAACTACACAAGATCTCTGGTACCGGCTCGAAGCCGCAGGGGCTGAATGTGCCATTGTCCTTCCCAACATTGCCGCCCGCATTGACCAGGGAGCCCAGCGTCGGCTGCGCTCCCAGATCGCCGTCGGCACCGCCGAGTCAATCCCTACCAGCTGGAGTCGTCTGGGCCTCGACACTATCGAGATCCACTCCGCCCCGCTCCAAGCGAAGCCCACCATGGAAGACGACCCGTGTCTGATTTATTTTACGAGCGGTACGACCGGGCATCCCAAAATGGTCTTGCATAATCAGGCCTATCCTTTTGCGCATCAGATTACTGCCGACTACTGGCTTGGTCTAGGGCCCCAGGATCTCCATTGGAATGTCTCCGATACCGGATGGGCCAAGGCCGCCTGGAGTTCCTTGTTTGGCCCTTGGATGGCGGGTTCGGGCATTGTCGTGGACCCTATGACGGGCAAATTTTCAGCGGCCGATCTTTTAACGATATTAGATAGCCATCCCATCACCAGTCTTTGTGCTCCTCCTACGGTATATCGACTCTTAGTCCAAGAAGATCTCACCAGACTCCGTAGCGGATCCCTTCGGTCATTGGTTGGCGCGGGCGAACCCTTAAACCCCGAGGTGATCGATGCGGTCCGTGAGATGACTGGGCTCACCATTCGAGATGGCTACGGACAGACCGAGACCGTCGTCTTGATTGCTAATGCTCCTGGACTCGCCGTGAAACCAGGTTCCATGGGCAAACCCGCCCCCGCCTTTGAAATGGCCATCATTGACCATGAAGGACGTCCGGCCCCGGCTAACCAAGAAGGCGACATCGCCATCATGGTCAACCCGAGCCGTCCTCCGGGATTGTTTGTCGAATACCTAGGCGACCCAGAAGGCACCCTCAGCCGATTCATTGGCGACTATTATATTACCGGGGATCGGGCCTACCTCGATTCTGATGGATATTATTGGTTCGTGGGACGCGCTGACGATGTCATTATCAGTTCCGGATATCGCATTGGGCCCTTTGAAATCGAATCGCTTCTCATTGAACATCCGTCCGTCGTCGAGGCCGCCGTGGTATCGTCACCGGATCCGATTCGTGGGGAAGTGGTAAAGGCCTTTGTCGTGCTGAAGCCCGGTGTCACGGGAGATGATCAGTTAGTCCTCACGCTACAAAATCATGTCAAGGCGGCCACCGCCCCCTACAAGTATCCCCGACGCATTGAATTTGTTCCCGAGCTACCCAAGACCATCTCAGGCAAAATTCGTCGAGTCGTCCTCCGACAAAAGGAGTGGGCACGATGATCGGTCGCTTCATTGCGTTTATTCGCGTTCTTTAGTATGGTATAGAGACCAAAATCATGATGGTTGGGCAGCTGTAGTAAACGGAGGGGTTGGATTGATAAAGGTATATCCCAAATTTGAGGAAGACCTGTTAGTACGGTTGTTCCACAAAGGGGTCAAGGCCCAATGGTCGGCCGAAGACGTGTCTTGGGATGATCCCATTATATTTACCCCGCCTCAATCGCGGGCACTAGCCCGCATGCTGACGCCGGTCTATCTCGGCGAGCAGTCCGCCATGATTGGAGCCAGTACCGTATTGCCGCAAATGGCTGCGGCAGGAGAGACCACGGCCCAACTTTATCTCAGCAGCTTTTTGATGGATGAGGCACGCCACTTTGAAGTCCTTACCCAACTGTATCAGCGTCTGGGGACCGACCCTTTAACCATTCGAGAAATGCCCGAGATGTTACGCTACCACAACCGCTTACGCAAAGGCGATCGGATTGATTGGGTGTGGGGCATCTTAATTTCGGACATCTTTGCCAAAAACTTTTACCAAATATATGCCAAGTCACAACCTGAAGCACTCTTTGGCAAACTCTCTGGTCGCATTCTTCGTGACGAATCGCGCCATCAGGCCTTTGCCGAGCATTACCTGAAGAACCAGATTCCCCAAATCTCTTCAGAGCGCCGCGCGGTGCTAATGGACATGAAGGATGACCTCATGTTTATCATGGATGCCATGTACTCCCGATTGGGAGCCGATGCAGCGGAAGTGGGCATGGATGGCCGACTCTTTTTAGATCATCTCTCGCACGAAATTGAACACAAGGCGAAACGAATCGGACTCGATCCAGAGCAACGCAACCCTCGGTATCCGGACGGGGTGCGACGTTTCGTACAGGGTGTGGGCACCGGAATCCGCCAACAAGCCCAAGACCTTGGCACTAAGTTCCAAGGCCTCAAGGCATCCCGCGATTGTGACACATGTTTTCTCTCTTTATTATGCCAAAGCAAGTTATTCTTACGCGCTCGGTGTGTGTAGGCGGTTAACGCCGTAATCCGCCCCGCTCAAAGTGTGCCCGAAAGAAATTCTCGCTCCCGCGGCTGGCCATCGAGGCAGCAGCTGAAATCTCAAGCGCCAGCGCTGCCCCGCCGATGATTTGAGCCAGTTTACGAGCGCCGCCGGGGCTATCGCAGCCCATCATCCGTAGATAGGTTTGGGCGTGAGGCAATTGCGATCCGCCACCCACCACGCCCACCTCAAGACCTCCTAATTGAATGCTAAAGGACACTCCAGTGGGTAAGAGCTTCACGGCACCATGCGCCATGCTGCTGGTTCCTACCATGCCAAGATCCTGCCCGGTTACCGTAAATAGCCCAGCCACCGCCGAGGCCGGAGTAAATCCGAACGATTGCATGCCGCTAGCGACAGACCCATGAAGGCCGGTCCACTCGAGTTCCCCCAGCGCCTCGGCTGAGATATCCAAATGGTGCAAGAGCATCTCGTGCGAAATGTTGGCGTGCGCAAGCACTGTTCGTCCATGCCCTCCATTAAAATATTCCGCACTCGGCTTTTTGTCCCCCCCCAAATTTGCTTCCAAGAAAATATTATCCGGGACAATTCCCAGGGCATTTTCCATCCGCGACACAATTTCGCGATTCAACGCATAGGCATTTCGAGTCATCATGTTAGGCCCGCAGGCATCACCCGTATCGAATTGGTACAACACGTGGCACACCGAGCCCACGACCCGAAGGCGAATGCCTAATAGACGAGCGTGGGTAGATACCTCGGCAGCCCTATGATCATCGCGTTTAGCTTTGCCCGGATGTAAAGGATCATTAATCCAGTCTCGTAAAGCACTCTCGTTATCGCGAATCCAGTCGCGCGCGGTAACCGTCACGTCTACATTGTGAAAAACAAAAGCGCTATCTCGGGTCATGTGATCTTCGAGAATGTAGGTCGTGACTCCACCACTGGCGGCCAGTACGTTCATCCCGCGTTGCATGGAGACGGACAGCCCCCCCTCGGTATGGGCAATCGGCACCAATATGTTGTCGCTCATCCGCTCTACTTCTCGTAATGAGTAATCAGAATCGCGCGTGTATTTTGCGTAGTTTATCGGAAGGGGGCCGACGACAGCAACCGGGAGAATCATCTGCCCGGTAAGGGATTCCAAAAATCCTCCCAACTTTTCTGGAGGAACACCCCAGTCAAAGATCCGATCATCCTCATTAGTCCATTGGGGCAAGGTTCGAAGCGTCTCTTGCCGCTCCAAAATTGCTTGGCCGTGATTGCGGTGAGACCATCTAGCGCGTCGCATTTGCTTCCTCCTATGTGATAAAGGGCCCCAATAATTGGGGCCCAAAAATATGCGTCGGCA
>JAKADJ010000431.1 GCA_021820645.1 Bacillota bacterium | reverse complement strand
CCTATAAGTACGGACCTCGCAGACGTCCATGTCAAAACCGCGAGGGTTGTCCCCGCTGGATTCTTAGTGGGAGCAATTTCTGGCTTTTTCGGTATTGGAGGGGGCTTTTTGATTGTCCCTGGATTGGTTTTTTCCACTGGCATGCCCATGATTGTTGCCATTGGCAGTTCATTGTTTGCGGTCGGCACCTTTGGATTGACGACAGCTGTCAATTACGCACTGTCGGGACTCGTTAATTGGTTGATTATGGTCGAATATGTCGCAGGTGGTGTATTGGGCGGGATTTTGGGGGCCAAACTGGCTACTCGTCTAAGCCACGCCAAAAATGTCCTCAATTATATTTTCGCAGGCGTTATTTTCGTGGTCGCTTTATATATGATATATATGAACCTGCATACCATTCACGGATAAAACCACTTCCGCGCTACCACGACGAAAAACTAGCACGTTGGTTGTAGAACCCAAAATCGATCAAAACCCCACCGAATTTCATCCGGCCATTCCCATAATCGGTTAGTCCCCCCTTTGCCAAATCGCCCGGGACGGTTAAGATCGAACCACCGTCCCATCATGTGCGGGGCACGGTGGCAAAGGAGGAGCATTCAGTGAAAGTCCTGGTCATCGAAGACGATGTCCGGTTAGCCCAGTTGCTCTCCAAAGGGCTAATACGCGCTCGCCATGTAGTGGATTGGGCGGATTCGGGCCACAGTGGAATTGCCATGGCCAGCAATTCTACCTACGACGTGGCCGTGTTGGATGTGATGCTACCTGATATGGATGGCTATACAGTGGCCCAACGTTTGCGATCCAATCAAGAGACCTTTCCCATTCTCATTCTTACGGCCCGCGACACAGTTGACGATAAGGTCCTCGGATTACGTAGTGGCGCCGACGACTACCTCACCAAGCCATTTTCTTTTGACGAATTGCTCGCACGAATTGACGCTTTAGCCCGCCGACCCAGACTCTACCGAGACCCCCGCGTAACCTGCGGCCCCCTAATCCTTGATTCCCAGGCTCAAACCATTTTGTGCAATGACACGGTTTTAGATTTGACACTCAAGGAATTTTTAGTCCTCGAATTGCTGATGCGCCACCCAAACCAAGTCCTCTCCCGGGACTTAATCCTCGACCGAGTTTGGAATTCTTTAGCCGACCCCGCTACCAATGTTGTAGATGCTGTGGTCGCACGCTTGCGTAAAAAAATCCGCATCTGCATTGGGCGTCCGGTTATTGATACGGTTCGCGGATTTGGATACGTGATTCGGGCATGAATAATGTGCGACCCTCTCCCACCGAATCTCAACTTTTACGCCGGATTCAGCGCCGTCTCGTAGGCTGGTTCCTTTTAGCCTTAGTGGGCCTGAACATTGTGGTTGTGGCGTTGACCTATGGGGCGCTCGATTACCGCCTGACAACGGCTGCGCATCAGGCAATCCTTACCAACTGGCACGACACGGCTCCCAATACGGTCAAGCAATTGGTAAGCCATGATCCATTTTTTAGATCGAATCAATCGCATCATGGCGAACGTCCGCGCGTGGCCACATGGGTTGTAGCGGCAAACGGGCGTCCTCTCTATGGGCCACGTCTGGCCGAGGGGCTTACCGTACCCATCCGACAACTCTTGCCTGTGTCGCGGTGGCAACAACAGCTTCCCCATCGCACGGTTCCCCTGTGGCGCGATGTGGCTGTTGGCCCCACACGGGTGATGGTCGGGGCCATGCCCTTACATTTTCACGGACGGTATGTGGGAGCGCTGGAAAGTGTCTATTGGATGGGCAATCGCGATGAGATGTTAGGCGATTTACTACGCATTGACTTTGAAATTGGTGCGGTGGCCTTTTTGATTATGCTAGCCGCCGCCTATTGGCTTTCGGGACGCTCGCTTGAACCTGTACGGCAATCACTGAGCCGCCAACGGGCCTTTGTCCACGATGTGTCTCACGAGATTCGAACCCCCTTGGCCATTTTGAAGTCGTCGTTGGAACTTGCGCACCACGAAGACCCCGAGGATATGCAGCGTGCATTGTCGGACAGCCTACAAGAGGTCGACTATCTGACTCGTTTGGTCGACGATTTAGCCACATTGGCCCGCGTTGATTCGGGTGTTACACCATTATCGTTGCAAGAATTCTCTCTCACGCAACTCATTGCCGACGTCATAAGCCGGGTGACCCCCCAAGCGAGCCTTGTCAATGTGCGCCTATGGGCTGACACACCAAAAGGCGTGTTGATTTGGGCTGATCCGACGCGTATGCGCCAATTACTTTTAATCTTTTTAGACAACGCCATAAAATACAATCGTCACGGAGGCGAGGTTGGCATTCATGTAGCGGTGACCAAACGTGGTATTCGCTTAAGGATATCGGACACCGGTCGCGGGATCTCTCCCGAAGACCTGCCCCGTGTTTTCGATCGATTTTATCGCAGTCGTACCGCAGGGCGCACCGCACCCGGAACCGGTCTGGGTCTGGCAATCGCCGCATGGATTGTCCACGCCCACCATGGCACTCTCTCGGTTGAAAGTCGCCTGGGACACGGCACCGAGTTCATTGTCAGCCTCCCCTATTTGGTCGACTCATCACGTCGCAGAAGACCCTCCCGATAAACGGACACATTGCCAAAAAATATTTTTAGCAAGTTCTCGCTTTCCCCATTGGATTGCGACGCATCCTGCCTTACAATTAGGTCCGCAGCTTTAGGGATGTCCTCCACGTAGAAGGGTAGACGGTGATCACCGCATCATGAGCACGATGTTCACGATTCGCG
>JAKADJ010000430.1 GCA_021820645.1 Bacillota bacterium | reverse complement strand
CTTGGTGAGCGCATTGCGTACCAGTTGGTCCCTCAATTGGCCGCCACCGACGCATTGTGCGTGGCCAGTCGTAGCCTAAGCTCTGTGCACGAAGTCTATCACATGGTGCGCATGCTACGAGAGTCCGTGGGTAGGGGGCCGGAACTATCCTGGGCGACCTGGGATTTAGACCACACCGAGTCGGCCATCCAAAATATTGAGAGATTTGCACCGAATGCCCTAATTTTCACGGCGACTCGGCTGACCTGGTGGAAGGTGCAAGAGCTTGGTCGGGACGATCTTTTGTCTCAAGCGGGATTCGGGATTTGGTATCCGGTTCATGCGGATCTCTTGTTGAAAATGGCTAAAATCCTAAGTCACCTGCAAAGAGTCCCGTGGCTGGTGGTCGGGCCCTATCCTGACGTCACCGCGCCCGTTCTAAAGGCTCGGGGATTTGACAAGATCATCGGATTTGGTAACGTCGATGAACTGGCCATGGTGGCTCAAATTCAACATCCCACAGCCGACGAGGTGCGTCTCATCGCGCATCACAGCCTGGAATCCAGGCTATTTGCTAACCGGCCTTTGCCGCCTTATCTGCTTCAAGTAAAGGAAGCCGGCGTCTGGCGGCCTAGTACTTTGAGTCGACCATTTTTATGGCCGACGGGGACCCGGAGTCATGTCTGGACCGCTGCCTCGGCGGTCCGCACCGTTTTGGCCTTACTGGGGGATGCCGTCCAATCGATTCATGTTCCGGGGCCAAATGGTCTCGCTGGTGGCTATCCATGCAAGGTGGGGCGGCGTTGCGTGGAATTGAATTTGCCTCCCGGGATTAGCGAGGAGCGGGCGGTGGGAGTTAATATTCGGGCGATGGAGTACGATGGAATTCGTGCGATTGGCTCTGATGGGACGGTGGCATTCACGAACGTTGCCCAAGATGCTCTGAATAGAATTTTCGGGGTATCGTGGAGCGAGGTTCCACCCCACCAGGTGGGCGCGGCCGCCGATCTTTTAGTGGACCGGTTTGAAGCATCAAGGAGGGAGCGATGAGCCGGAAGACACTATGTTCTATTGACGTCGCGGTCCATAACATAAAAACCGGATTAGGAAAGGACGAATACTCATGCAGCCGTTCGATACATCTGAGTCCCGTCGGTTATTTGAGGAAGCTGAGAAGAGATTGGTCGAGGGGGTAAGCTCCCCTTCGCGAGGACCCGCCAACTACGGGGAATACCCGATATTTCTGGTGCGGGGTGAGGGCCCTTACGTCGAAGACGTGGACGGCAACCGCTACGTCGACCTGATGATGGCCTATGGGGCGTTGCCGCTAGGGCACAGTCATCCGGTGATTGCGGCAGCCTTACGCGAGGCCGCCCAGACGGGAACCTTGTTTGCGGCAGCCTCGCCGATAGAAGTGGACGTGGCGCGGGCGATTCAGGAGCGCGTGCCAGGGGTCGACCGAGTTCGATTTGCCAACACCGGCACAGAAGCGACGATGACGGTATTGAGACTGGCACGAGGATTGACGGGTCGCCGTCGGTTCATTAAGTTTGAGGGTCACTATCACGGGTGGTATGACGACTTTTTGTTGTCCGCGCATCCCCATCCATTAAGTGATCTTGGCTTAGTGTCCGATCCGGTAGGTATTCCGGAAAGCTCCGGGATCCCATCCGAAGCACTGCAACACGCCATATTAGTGCCATGGAACGATCTGGCTCGACTGGAAGATGCGTTATCCACACACCGCGGTGAAGTGGCGTGCGTCATTACCGAATCGGTGATGGCAAATATGGGGGTGATTCCCCCCGAGCCGGGATATCTTCGGGGAGTCGAAGCGCTTTGCCGCCAATATGACTGTCTTTTCGTCCTAGATGAGACCGTGACCGGGTTTCGGGTGGCCAGAGGGGGTGCGGCCGCGCGCTATGGTGTTACCCCAGACTTGATGACATTTGGAAAGGGTTTAGGCTCTGGGCTACCGGTTGCTGCGATCGCGGGCCAGGCTCAGTATATGGACGGATTGCGCTGGGGAGGGGTACTCCACTACGGCACCCAGAACGCTTCCCATGTCGGGATGTTGGTGGCTCGCGCCAATCTAGGTGCTTTGACCGAGACGGTCTACCAACACTTGGAAGAGATGTCGGCGATGCTCGAAACAGGCTTGACAGATCTTTTAGAGCACCGGGGAGTCGTGGGCCGCGTCCAACGGGTTGGCGCCATGTTACAGATATTCTTCGGCACAGAGAAGCCGATCCGCAATTATAGGGACTTCTGTCGGTGGGCCGACCGAGAACAATTCCGTAATTTTGCTTGGGGCCTTATTCGCCATGGAATCTACATCTCACCGTCCTATTCTCTTCATTCGGTGATATCTAACGCCCATCAACAAGAGGAGATACAAAAGATCCTGGAGGTCGCAGATTTCCAACTTAAGGTCATGACAGGTGGGAACAAGCTATGAAACTGGTGCGGCGTTATCCTGAGTTGCTGGGAAAACGGGTGGTGGTGACGGGGGGATCGAGTGGTATTGGGGAGGCCACCGTGAATCGGTTTACGCTCGAAGGGGCCCAGGTGGCCGTGCTAGACCGGCTACCAGCTTCCCAGTTGCCCCAAACGGGCCTGAATCTTTTGGTCGATGTTACGAGCCGAGAAGGGGTAGAAGAGGCGTTTCTCGAATTGGACCGTATCTGGGGTGGGGTGGATATTTTGGTTGCCAATGCGGGTGTGAGTCTTCGGCACCGGTTTGCTGATATTACTTGCGAAGAGTGGCAACGCGTGCTGGCCACCATCTTAATCGGGGTCTTCTATT
>JAKADJ010000429.1 GCA_021820645.1 Bacillota bacterium | reverse complement strand
ATCTAAAGGCCCCCCAAGTAGAAACACCCATTGGGACGACCCTCCCCGCCCGCGCAAAAGCTCCCAATCGTCAGGGTTGCGTAGCACGGGAATTATCGGAGGAACCTCACGCATTCGTGGTTTCATACTGACTCCTCTCCAGATACTGTTGATATCGCGCGTATAGCCAATATGCGGGATGCCTGGTCGGAACCGATGCGACTTGTTCCATGTGAATGGCACAGGTCCCACTATCCGTAACGATCCCTTGCGCTTTCGATGTCTCCACCTGATGTCGAACTCGAAGAGCCAAGCGTGTCGCAACCCTCTCATGTTCGGCCTTAAAGGCATAGGATCCGGCGGCCCCGCAACACACGGCATCTGAAGGCTCGGCATTGGCATAACCAGCGCGCAGGGCCAATTCCAAGAGCTGCCCGTCCCCACGAGCAACTTTGCCGCGACAGGTGGTGTGGGTGACCCACACGCCGGACTCCACCGGTACGCTTTGAAGTCTCTCCCAAAATGGGCTGGGGGCCTCTGACGCTAGTTCGTCAAAGGGGATTATCGGGACGTCCAAACGGATGCCATAGTACTCGGGCCACTCCTCTCGGATGGTACCGTCGCAAGTTGCATTCAGCGTCACCAAGTAATCATATTGCCCTTGGTCGAGTGCTAGCGATTCGAACATATCACGTGCCGTCGCCATTGCCAATCTAGGGTTGCCAGCAGCAAAAGCCGCCGCCCCACAACACTGAGAAGTCTTTGGCATCGTGGTCACGGCAAATCCCCAAAGTCTTAGGAGTTCGGACGCTCTCGTCACTAAGTCCTGGTCATAACCTCGGCTATAACAATCGACCAATAATCCGACGCGTCCCATGTTAAAGGCCAACGGTTCCCCCAGGATTTTGGCATGACTCCTCCGCCGCTTTGGGAGAACGACCTCAGGGGAAATTTTTCCGATCCGTCGCATCGGCCTAGGTAGTGTCGCCATCCACGTCATCCGCGCTACCCAATGTGGCCTTGCTAAAATTCCATTCCGAACCCGGACCCGAAGTGAAGGTTTTTGCAGTGCCTTCTGCTCCGCGATGAGATGCGCAATGGGGACGTCCACCGGACACGCCGATTCGCAAATTTGGCAAAAAGTGCAGTCGTCGACATGAGGTGAGGGTCCCATCGCCTTGGCCTGATATTGTCGGTACCATTCCGGCCCCAGGACCTTTGGCCCGGGAAAATCAGGGTCCACCGACATCACGGGACACTGGCTTACACACAGGGTGCACTTTAAACAGGCATCATACGCCTCCTGCATGGGCTACTCTCCCTCCTTGCCTCGTCACTTCCCAAAGGGCATCACGGCTGGTTAGGAGCATCATCGCTCCACTATCCCCGTGTCGATTCGGATCGCACCCCTCCACCGCACTCCCGACTACGGGGAGCGGGCTGGATCGAGGTTTATATCCCAAAATTGCCAGGTCCTTGGACGTTTTCACCGACCCTAGTCGAACCTTCATGAGGGGGTCACACACGACACCGTCAACGGTTACCTCAATTCCTCCCCCTAAGACACCCCCCGTGGCCAAGACGACGTGCCCACCCTGAAGGTTCTGACCGTTACCCAGAACAACATAGTCTTTAGTTGCCGTCGTGACATGCCCTTGAAATAGGCGCGTCCCCTGCCTGCGTAGCCAACGCTCCCATCGCCTTTGGATGCGAATGCCTCCCACCGAGGGAGGTGGAAGCGGGATCTCGCCGACTACACCTTCCCATACCTGGGACAAGTCAGCAATCAGGGATTCCGTGGTATCCACCCCGAGCATTTGGGGAAAAACAAGGGGTGTGGCCGAGTTCCGTGTTATTCTCCGGGCCTGCGCCAACAGCCATTGTTTACCATCCTCACTATCGAGATACCAGGCCCAATTGAGACTATTCCAGCCCATTCGCCAGGATGGTGTCCGTTCCAATTCCACAACTGTCGCCGATTGCCCTGTTGTCCTTTCATATATTTGGGCAATGGTAGTGGCAGGAAAATCCACGAGGTCCGGCACGCCTACCAGGGTGATGGGTCCGGCATGGTCCTGAGTAAAGTGCCAAGCGGGGGCAAGAAACGTTGATTTCAGATGTCCGAGTGGAGTAATTACACGTCGGTTTTTGTCCGGTAGGCCACCCTCGATAGGAATCCCAATCCTGTCCCACAGGTCATGCAAATGTTGCCACCAGGTTCGCCACAGGTTGTCTTGTAGGGCTGCTCCAACATGTGCCCCGGGTGCTCGCTGCCACCAATCCCAAGGGTCCTCTACCGCCTGCTGATCGTCATCATAATTACGAAAGTCAAGCTGGCCTCCCCACAAAGGCAGGCTGCCTTGGCTGTCAGCCACCATGGTGACTCGCCCTCCTTGTTCTAGCACGAGACTGCTAAACAGGAGGCCGGCCGGTCCTCGTCCGATGACGATAACATCTGGTGATCTATTCATCGGTGAGAGCCTCCTCGGCTAGAGTTTGATGTCGCAGTGCCTGATTGAACGCCCATTCGCGGGCATTGTCTCCCCACGTGACGGGCCACCAACCACGCTCACGCTCCTTGCGTAAGTCAGAAAGTTCTTCCATAACGGCCGGCACATTCTTAGAGGACATCGCCCATAGGGCACCGCGATGAGCACAGATGGTTCCTTGACAGGGCCCCATCGCAAACCAGGTTCGGGTGCGCCACTCGTCTAGGGTTGCATCACCCAGTGCCAATTCTCCCGCTGACACTCCTTCACACTCGCAGAGGATGGGTCCCGAACTATGAGGATCGTCAACTTTGTCC
>JAKADJ010000428.1 GCA_021820645.1 Bacillota bacterium | reverse complement strand
ATGGAACGCAAGATTTTGGGCCAAATTGACGATGTGATAGCCCATTCAACTCCCGACCATCCCGGTCGCATTATCGCTAAAATGAACTCGCTGACAAACAAATCGGTCATTCAAGCCCTATATCGCGCTTCTTGTACTGGGGTAACGATTGATCTCATCGTTCGTGGGATCTGCTGCCTGCGACCGGGAGTTCCCGGGGTAAGTGACAACATCCATGTGTACAGCATCGTCGGCCGATTTTTAGAACATGGCAGAGCGTACTACTTCCATAACGGGCATACCGACACGCTCTTTTTGTCTAGCGCCGATTGGATGACGAGAAATTTTGAGCAGCGGGTAGAGATCCTGTTCCCGGTGAACGATCCTTCGGGCAAAAACCTGGTGCTGACCGTCATGGAAACACAGCTTAAAGACACGGTCAAACGCCGGCAGCTGATGCCCGACGGCACCTATGTCCGTGTCTTGCCTCATCCCGGCACCCCTTTGATGAGTAGCCAGGAAGCACTTAGGGATGTGATTTACCGAATCACCCACCGAACCGAGGACGAAAGCCGCAATGAGCCCTAACGGCTCCAAATCCTGTGGCGACCGCCTGGGGTCTTTTGGTGTAGTGGGGCATCGTGCTCCCATCGTTATCCTAAGATCCAGCGATCTGACTTCTTCGAGCTATTGATGCCGGTATAAGCCAATGTATTACTTTTGACGACGTTCCCGATGTACCGCCTTGGTATGCTCTTGGGGGCCATACTGCCTCGAGCTCCCGGAGATTGTCTGGACTATGCGGGCATTTCATGTGTTCCGGTGCGGAATCTCTGGCTCTCAGGATTTGTGGCCCCGTTCGCAGAATATCAATGGAGGAATGCTATTCGACGTCGTCAATCTTGACTTGATGGGCATTATTACGACGGACGTGGATATCTACCGCACCTTGTGTCGCCGAACTCCCAGCCGAACGACCGGAAATATTGATGGCACACTTTACCTCATGATAGCCTTCTTCCGCCAAAATGGATTGCTTTACGTGTTAACAAGCTGTTAATGGGCCGGATCGCTTTTACATAATATTCCGATCAAGGTAAGGCCCTATGGTAGTCTATGGATGAATGCGACTCTAAAACAGTGGTCTAAAACGCCCATCAGGCAAATGTAAGATTTATTTACCAACATGACTTTGAAGTAATGAGAATGAGGAGGTGTCAGTCAAGGCATCGGAGAACCTGCATCGGATGGTGAAGCTCTTGGAACCCTGCAACCATGCCGTCAAATCAAATATAAAAAATGGATAAGGCGGTAGACAACATGCAATATCGTCATCTCGGACACTCGGATTTGCGTGTATCTATTTTAGGTCTCGGGGCTAGTGGTCTCGGAACGCGCACCGATCTCTTTGAATCGCACAGGATTTTGGACAGGGCACGGGATGCAGGCATTACCCTGATTGATACGGCCAACGTCTATGGTAAGGGTGCCTCGGAGTTGGCGATAGGCACCTGGCTTCCCCAACATCGCTCGGAGGTAATCATAGCGAGTAAAGCAGGGTTGCCGGTGGGTCGTGGCGCCCAAGACCGCGGGGCGTCCAGGAGCCACCTGACGCGGGAGTTGGAAGGTAGCCTGAGACGGTTACGGACTGATTACATTGACCTGTATCAGGTGCATATCTTCGATCCGTGGACGCCTCTCGAGGAAACGCTAGAGACGTTGCAGGACTTTGTGCAAGTCGGAAAGGTGCGCTACGTCGGGGCCTCCAATTACCGCGCATGGGAACTAATGACCGCCTTAGGGATTAGTGAACGACGGCACCTCGTCTCATTTGTTTCGCACCAGGGCAGCTATTCCCTGGCGGACCGAACACCAGAACGCGAGATGGTGCCATTGCTACGCAACCAAGGGCTTAGCCTCATTGCCTATTTTCCGTTGGGCTCGGGTCTCTTGACGGGTAAATACCGCCCGGGCGAGCCCGCGCCTCCCGGTTCTCGCGGCGAACGTGCCACCGGTATATTCCCATACCAGGACCCCTCCCTATTGGCATTGGCTGCCACGGTGCAGGCAGTGGCGGACGAAATCCATGCGCGTCCAGCCCATGTGGCACTGGCCTGGCTCTGGCATCATGACGTAGTGGCCTCCACGATTGCTGGAGCCCGACTCGCCGAGCAACTTCAGGAAAACTTGGCTGCCCTCACGATCACGTTGCCGGAGGATGCACGTCGACGCTTAGATGCGGCCAGTGCACGATTCGCCCATGCCGAGCCGCTCGGAGAATACCGGCTTGATGACAGAAAGGACGGGTGAATGATGGCAGATGTTGCGAGGGACCGTCATGCCGTCATTGTCGACGTGCACGCGGTGCTCCTGAGAGACGGACACATTTTACTTGGACGTCGGCACCAGACGGGGTACGCCGATGGCCTATTTCATCTCCCGGCTGGGCACCTCGAAGCCGGAGAGTCGGTCGTCGAAGGGCTGGTCCGTGAAATCCGTGAAGAGCTAGGCGTACACCTGAATTCGGGATCCGCCCGCTTTGCTCATGTGATGCACTCTGCGTCGGGTACCGGGCGCGTGGCGTTCTTCTTCGTGGCGGACGATTGGGTCGGGACGCCCATCAACCAAGAACCGAACAAGTGTAGCGAGATCGCCTGGTTTGGCTGGGACGAGTTGCCAGATCAGATGGTCCCATACGCCCGCGTCGCGCTGGATCATATTCGGGCCGGGACAAACTTTTCAACGTTCGGCTGGTAAGGTCCGGATTGAATCCCGCTTGCGGCACAAACGGGGGCGAGAGTCCCGCAGG
>JAKADJ010000427.1 GCA_021820645.1 Bacillota bacterium | reverse complement strand
TAGTGGGTTTAGTGGACGGTGTAGGTTACAACACCGAGGAACACACCTCGCCCCTCACCGTTCCCGAATTGGGGCGTGTGCTAACCAGAGCAAATGCACATCGTCTTGGGCACCAAAGGCCGCCACCCAAACCCCATTGACCCGCATCAACCATCCACGCCAGCGATGGCGCCCTAGCACCACCGTTCCGTGCCATGCCGGTGGTACGTCAACGAACCTATCGGACTTAGCACCTCTTTCCGGCATGGACGAGGTGGCCGGAAGATTGGCTGGGGCATTCTCCACGATTTTGTCGATTTCTTTAGGGACCGCTTCACCGACTGAATCATTGAGTACCGATGTGACGATTTCGGTCACTGTTGATGGGAGATGGTCCACACTGTTCTGTCTCCCGTCGTCAAAAAAGTGTTGCCAATTGACGTGAATCATGGAGTGTTCACCTCGGTCGTCCAAGGCACAAGGAATTCGTCCACGATCACTCTCCACATGCGCGTTCGGCTCTTCCAGGGCACATCCACATACCGTCCTATTTTCAAAAATTCCTCGATTCGGGGTGGAAAGTCGCCCAAGACGATGTCCGCCGTAAAGAGGCCTGGAGACGACGGCCACGAACGCACAGGAACCACAAAGGCTGGAAATTCCTTGATACCTGCCATCGCGAAACCCACAATGCGGTGCACACCATTCCGCACAATGTAGCGACCCGACATCTCCATCACGGTCAAAACCGGGGAGGCCTTACGAAATTTCACGACGACCTCAAAACCCGGGTCGCGTCGCCACTCGATATCCGCGACGACAATGTTGGGATCCGCCGCCATAATCGAACACCCCTTATGTCTGTCCGAACTGACTTCGACTTCAAAGGGATAGGGGGGTTCAGGGAATGCCATGGCCATCAGATCTGCCCCGTCACGCACTTCTTGAGCCACTTGCTCCACGCGTTCCATAGATACGATCGGTTGAGGAGTGACTAGGCCTGAGATGGTGACCATGCCAGGATAGCCGTCAGCGCTTTCACTCCCGGCTTCCACCCGAATGTCTGGGGCCTGTTCGATCCGACGTCCTGTTGCTTCGGACCAATCATCTTGTTGGCGGACGATCTGAGCTCGCCGATACGCATCGACCAACAAGGTATCATCTACAGGTTCAGCGTTTTTCCGAATTCGCCGTACGGTCGATTCCCAGTCTTCGACTCCTAATAGATAACGCACGTTCCCGCCTCCTTAAGCAATCTCCCAAAAATGCGCCATACACGACGTGATGTGATACCGATGAGAATGGGGTGGACACCCACCCCATTCGGGTTTCTTTATTGTTCAGAAATCGCCTGCACTTTAGAAAAAGGCACATACGTCAAATGCACCCCGGTGGAAGACGCTCGTCGGCTTGCAATCGTAAGAAAGCGCGAGTCGGCCTCCGCAAGACGGCCAAAAAATGACGCGTCGCACACGTACACCACGACGGTTTCCCCGATTAAGTTTCGCGCCACCCGTTGGAATCCGCTCCAGTTCAAGATGTCCACAATAAAGCACCCCCCTTTCGCCACTGGGCTTTGCCCAACCCAGTTCGCTATAGAGTACGAAGGTGCTGGAAAAATGTTCATATATATGCGGTAATTTCCATGAGATTTTGTGTCCGAGCTGATTGTTATCTCCGACGTCTCCACGGCGGAGTGGCATAAGTTGCCCTACAAGCCCATCCTTCTACGCATTCCTCTACAGGAAAATGCGTGGATATCGTGGATAAGCATACTTCCGCGTCGCATCAACCTTCAGCCGTCCATATTGCCACATCTTTAGCCCGTTGCTTCCGATTTCCATAATGCAACGCTCTGTGGACGATTCAACAACTGTACCACTCCGACCCCCACTAAACTCACCCCGACCAAGAGTACACCCGTGTATGGTGTCGGAATTTCATGACCGTTCATGCCCCAAATTGCCCCTATGGCCAAGACCAGGATACTTATTACTGAACGACGATAGGGCACGGTTTTTGTATAAACACGGCCAATCACTAACACGATGAACCCGACCGTCGCACTAATCCACATAGGATTGACTCCGCCAATAAAGTGGGTGGCTGAGAATCCGGTCATGGCATTAAGCCCCATTCCGGTGCCCACACCCGCCAAAACAGCCCCAAGCACCACCTTAGGCGACAAATCGGACCAAATTAAAGCCGCTATGGTTGGAATCACCACGGCTGCATTGCGCAAGGTCAACCCGAATACCCGCCACCAAGCAATTGCTCCCGGCCGCCACAGACCATACCCAATCATAAGTACCCCTTCTAGCACCAAAGCCCATCGCGTGATTTGAACCATACGATCATGGCCTAATACATCGCGACCTAAACTAGACGCTCCCGAGAATAGCAAGGGGCCGCACCAGGTTAACGCCAATGCCCAAATCCCCAAGGCAATCCCAGTTTTCATCCATGGAGCAATATGGGTCGTCATCAATAACGAGAAGGCTTGAAGACCACTGTGGGCGGTGCCAAAATCGACCCGTACGGCCGTCCCAACCCCTGTTGCGACCAGCACCACAGCAACAAGCACAGCCGATGACAGCCAGACCGCCCGCTGGGCATGGCGCACATTTTGGGCGCCAGCCACGGCCTGGTATTCGGCTTGGGCGGAGAAAACATTGAGCGTATTCATGCCAAACCAAACCAAAATCGTGGCAGACCCGATTCCTGTGGGGCGCCAAAAGCCGGCGGGAACTGCGTGTGCTGGTCCCGTCCATTGCGCCAAATGCCAAACGATCAGTCCTAAACCCCACAA
>JAKADJ010000426.1 GCA_021820645.1 Bacillota bacterium | reverse complement strand
CGCATCAAATACGCCAGCATTTGTTGGTACTCGATTCGAATCGTGTCTTGAAGTTCAGACGCCACACGCGTGATCTCCTTCTGCGGGCGCTCGACCATGGCGGGCTCTCCCTGTGCCTGATCCAGGAGCTCTTGGAACTTCTTGAGATGCGCCTGCTCATCGACCACAATGCGTTGAAGGAGCGTTCTCACGGGCTTCAGGTCGATCCGCTCAATATGGTCCTGGTATTGGTCGATCGCGTGAATCTCCGCCTCCACGTCCTTGTTTAGAGCGGCTCGAATGTCTGTTACGGGCGCGACCGTCGGCGGAGTTAAGTTGGGCGTCCCTCCCAACTCAACAATGGAATGTGCAAGCCACTTAAAGTGGCGCATTTCTTCATAGGCAATTTCGAGGATTTCGTGGCCATATTGTTTCGCCACTGTCCACGCATGGGTTAAATAATACAAAATCGCATCATGTTCGCCGAAGAGATCCGTATTTAAGAGTTCGACCGCATGCTCATCTCGGGAGTCCATGAATCCTCAGCCCCTTTCGGGACTATTGTCCTCCGCTCCGACGGACTTATACGCGGGATTCGACACCCAATTTGTGGGGAAGGCCGGATTACATGGTTTGATGACCGGGTTCGAGACACGGAACCTCCCCGCAAGAGATCCCGGGTACATTACGGGCCCCGGGTGAAGGCCGCCACCAGACTTGCCTGGCCTGTTTGAGGCCGCCCATCAAATTCGCGTGCCTCCCGATGCATTTAGCCCGGTAGCAAAGGACGTCCTCTTTGTTCTTCCCATCGTTCATCACTATGACGCGCGTCCCTAGTGTCATGGCTTCAGTTTGGTCGTGCGTGACATAACGTATCGTAGCACCCATCCGTTCATGAAGGTCCTTGAGTGGCACATGGCCCACATACGCCCACCGATGACAATGGACCCGTCACTAGCTTCGTCCAATCCCGCCACCATGCGCAACGTGGTGGTTTTGCCGCATCTGGACGGACCCAACAGCACGAAAAACTCCCTATTAGCAATCGTTAAATCCATGGCGTGGACGGCCGCTATAGACCCAAACTGCTTCGTGAGACCTCTTAGCGTGACTTCAGCCACAAGATCCCTCCTTTTATTGACATGGGGGACGAAACGTTGCGGTTACGGAGCTTGGTGCAACATCCTTTTAACCGTGTCCAAAAACTCGGGCATTGCTGTATAGATCAAGGTGTGAATTCCCAAGGCTTCTGCCGGCGGCATGTTACGCGCCTTATCGTCTATCAACAAACATTCGTGGGGCCGAGACGCTGTTAACCCCAACACTATCTGGTAGATGGCCGGATCGGGCTTGGCCGTGTGGACGCGGGCTGAGTTGACGATCCGCTCGAATACGTCGGACATTTGGAAACGCTCCAATCGCTCTTCTAAGGAGGTGTCCGCATTGCTAATCGCGATGATCTCGTAGCCGTTGGTCTTCATGGCGCGTAGCCACGCGATCATGGGGGCGTTTGGCAGCCATTCGCGGTCGAACCGAAGACGGGTTACAACCTCAAAATTGATTTGGAACATGCTGGGGCCACAAGAGACTCCTCATACGTTATCTGTCCTACGCGCGCGGCCTCACTGGGGCCGGTCTTCTCGTAAAATTGCTGGGTATTCCAAAGTCCTGAGACAACGCCTCCCAAAACAGCGAGTCGGGAAACAGCACCACGCCGCCGAAAGAGCGCGACCAGTTGGGGGATCGGGTGCTTATCCTGGAGGTGGCGGAAAGCTTTCCGCGGCGGCAGTTGTGCCACTTCGAGGTGACGGACCCCTTGCCGCATCCGACCAGGCTGACGGCGTCGCTGATTGGGAACGGCTGGCATTGCTGCGATAAACCAGGCCGTGACGGCCCGTATCACGCGGAGAAGATTGTCCGCGGGCGCCGATTTCACATGGAGTCCACCGTCGTGGAAGCTGATATCCATCATCCGACGGATTCGGGTCTCATTGCTGATATCATTCGTTCCGCCACTCGCAGTGTAGTGCTTCTTTTCATTGGATGATAAGCGGCTTACCCCGTTCAAACAGGTGGTGCAATGAATTGAGGGCGCAAATCTCACCAAATAACGCAGATCAATTACAAAGGGGTGATACTGAGGTTGCTATTTGTTGCACGATGCGCAATGAGTGTTGGTGCCTCTGTTGTTTATTAAGCTACGCGGGACGAAGATGGCCAGGCCGTTTTCGTCCTTCTCTATTGCTTCGGTGACCTGTTATGATAGAGGATACGTGTCAACGAAGGGGCCATGTGGTCGCGTACTAATGAGTCTTTGGAAGGATGAGAGGTCATGAGACTTCGGTCGCCCCAGCAACTCTTGACCCAGATCCTTGGCACCGGAAATGCTGAAAACCCACCCGGCTCTTCCTTCACCGCCTTACTAGCGGGGGCGGGCGCGTCAAATATGGGCCTTGCCTTTCTCTGGCCGCTGACCGCACTGTACGTGCATCATGTACTTCACCAGTCCATGACCGTGGTCGGATTTCTCATGATGGCCCAGGCTGGCGCCAGTGTGTTGGGCTCGCTCGTCGGCGGTGTGCTTTATGATGCCCGAGGCGCACGGCTTCCGCTCTTGTGGGCTATCGGCGTCTCGACGGTGATGCTGGTCGCGGTCGGATGGGACCAGAACTTCTGGGTCTTTGCTGTCGGTGTGTTCATTATTAGCTTTGCCATCACCACCACCATGCCAATTTTCAACGCGTTGGCAGCCACCACCTGGCCAGAGGGAGGCCGGGCTTCCTTTAATGCGGTCTATGTGGCGATTAATGCCGGC
>JAKADJ010000425.1 GCA_021820645.1 Bacillota bacterium | reverse complement strand
CCTTCAGATCCGTCCGCGCAGCATTTACCTTGCACCCAACAACTCCTGGATATTCTCATAGTACGAAGGCGGGCTGACATCAATGGGCTTGGATTGATCCAATACCCAAAGCCCATGCTCGTGCCGAATCTTCCAGGCATCCGAGGTTTTGCCGAATCCGTAAATCTCGGCCATCTTCGCCTTGTCGGCCAGTTGGTTGAGGTGCCCGGTAATCACATAGTTCGTTTGACCGAGCAACTGACGAGGGACATAGGCGGCTTCTTGCGAGCCGATGATGATCGTAATATCTTTTTCTCGACCTTCCTTTAGCAGCTTGCCGAGATAGGCCGGATATCCGCCTCGCTCACGTTCGCCGTTCGTGAGCGCGAGCTCATCAATATAGATGATACACGGTTTTCCCGCGAGAAGAATCTTCTTGAAGAAGGCGTTGTATGCTTCGACGATATCCGGGTCCTTGGGCCGCCATATTAGGATACCTCGCTTCAGCAGCGGTGGATCGGAATCCTTCGACCATCGGGTGACTCCCTTTAGATGCCACCATGTATTGAACGACCGCGACGGCTTATTATCAAGCACGTACATCGGGTCCGCCGGCCAAATATCGTGAAGGCGAACCAGGATAGCCTGGCTCGCTGTCGTCTTGCCGCCTCCAGAAGCCGCGATAAGTGCTATCCTGCTGCCTTTGGTTATCCTCACTCCGCTAACGCCTCCTTTCTTTTGCTAATCACATACTCCGCATGATCCATCTTAATGCCGGTAATCACTACGCCATCACGATCCGTCATCATCTCATAGATCGCCTCCCCGTGTTGATCGGCGATGAACTGCATCGCGCCTTCGAGCATGAGCTTAGCCAAGCCAATAATCGGATCGTCTTCCTCATCATAGGGAAGGGCTACGTTTTTTTTCGCGGCTTCTCGGCGGATCATGGAGCGCATCATGAGAGCCACGCCTTTAAAGGCAAGATAAAGGGTCCGCGACTTCGCATCGCCTTCTGCGTGGGAGGCTATCCATTCCGGCATGCCGGCCATGACGAGATCCTTGAGCGCGTTTTCTTCAATCCCAATTTCGGTGCCTTCAACTTTTAAGCTAATCATCTTTTTTACTCCCCCTGTATCATGGCATCGGCCAGGGTCGCACCGGTTGCCGTGAAGCTGTAGTACCACCCCGGCGGCACGCGCAGAGCGGGTAAGACCCGCGGGCTGGTACTCGTGGTTCCTGCGTCCACGAGGTCGGTGTAGAGCGTGCTCGGTGTACTCGTGCTCCCCAACGCCACGGCTACACTCCCTGCCGTACCCGATGTCGAAGCATACGCCGGTTGGTAGATGGTGATGGGCACTGGCGTGGTGTTTTGATATACGGTTCCCGAGACGAAGGGCGATGCTGGAGGCGTGATCGCGCCATACGGGTTCGCTCCGAAGGTATCAACAATGGTGACCAGTCCGGCCGCGCATTGAATGTCGTAGCCGTTGCCTTTCTGGTAGACCGTATGCCCCATCGAACATCCCGCGATCAACAGGTTTCCATTTACGGACCCTGCACTAACGCCGTAAACTCCGGTGTAGGCGGAACTGACCGTCACCGCGTAGGTCAACGCATCGCCGAATAATCCGAAAATGCAGTCTTGAATCCGGATATTCCCCCCACCCGTAATGGCAATCCCGGTAGAAGTCCCAGGACTACCCGCGATGCTCGATCCCACGATGGTCGTTGAATTGCCGCCCGCGATCCCAATGATGGGGCTATTGCCGTCACCGAACCGACCGCCGAGAATGGTCACGGTCCCGCTATTGATCTGAATCGCTTGCGGGCCGCCATCACACCAGCATTCTGTGAGATGGACCTCGCCCGCATCGTTGATATAGAAAAAGATTGCGTTGGAACTCTGAGTCCCTGCTAAGTTGCATTCCACCTCATACATATAGATGTAACTTGGTGCGCTTCCCCCGTTCACCGTATCAATTGCCACGCCATATTGACTCGTAAAGATTTCAAGTTGCTCCATCTTGATACTGGCGCATCCGCCGTCGAGAAAGACTCCCGCCGTGCCCCCACCAACCTCTGCATTGGTGAAGCGCACAATCGTACAACCACTACCGCAATACAGACCATAATGGCTGCAATTCATTCGGCAATGCAGGATTGATGTCGTATTGGTGTTATATAACCGAATCCCGTCATACGTTGCGAAGTAGACATTCTCGATCAATGTGGTGTACACGGCATTCCCGGTCGAATCGGCACTAATGCCAGCCCCCGATGTCTGGGTCACAGACGGGGAAATAGCGAGGTTAGCAATCCGCGTCCCGCTGATCCCCCCCGATAATACGATGGCGTCAAACGATCCGTTGGGCTGAATGGTGGGATTAAACGTCGTAGCGCCTTCCAAAGCAATGTCCGAATAAGAAATCGTAATAGACTCACTAATAACATAGGTTCCACCGGGGAAAACGCATTTTCCTCCCCCGATACTGCCGAGGTAATCAATCGCCGCCTGAATCGCCGCCGTATCATCGGTCACCCCATTTCCCGCAGCCCCAAAATCCTTGACACTCACTATGCCTAGTCGTTCGCGAACATATGCGTAGCCTCCGCCGCCTTTAAACCCTCCATCATTAATCATCTCTCATCCCCCTTAGCAGATAGTCCTGGAAATAACTTAAACCCGCCGTGGTCGGCGTAAAATGCGTAGGTCTCGTACAATCGCGGCAGCACGATCAAGCCGACCTGCAACCGGGTATAGGCACTGGCTGTCGCTCGTACCGCGACGGCGATAATCCCGCTTTTCTTTCCATCTTC
>JAKADJ010000424.1 GCA_021820645.1 Bacillota bacterium | reverse complement strand
GCCAAGAGTGCCAACAAGACGGCCGTGGCAATTGCCGCAAGATTTATCCCAATTTCCAAGGTCTCGGGCACTGGCCCTGCTGCCGCGACTACCAGCCCTCCCGACACCGTATCAAGGCTTAATAAAGCCCAGCCGAGACTCCACGTTTCGTAGCGGGATGAGAGGTGAAAGAAGCTCACAAACCAGGCTCCTAACAAGAGGCCCAAGACTAAGGGATGATGCATGCCGGCCATTTGCCCCACCCATACGCCCCCCACGGTAAACACCACGCTGACCAAGAGTACAGTCGTTAGGCCCACAGGACCTCTAGCCCCGTAGTCGTGGGAAACGGCTTCAGAGGGCCCTTGCATAATCTTGGGGATCACGAGGACCTTAACCACTACGATTAAGGCCACATCGAACCAGAGTAAGGATAGACCCCAAAATGCCAGTGCGGCCATCAGGCCGGCTTCTCCAATCGCTTGGACTCGGTAGACGGCCCGTGCCGATTGGTGAGTTTTCACTAGAATGATTAAGATCGCCGATACCCAGATCAAAGATCCGAAGACTCGCCAACCGATCACCTCGATACTCACAAGTAAAGCCCCCCTTACCCTATAACGTACCCACCCCAAATCCTGCGGTTATGGCACCCAAAAATGCCAATACAATTGCGGCCGTAATAAAATCCACATTGCGAACCAAGCGCAATTTCGCAAATCCGGCCTCGATGGTCACCAAAAAGAGACTCACGCATGTCAATTTAACGGCAACCAACCCCGCGGCAGAAAGAATGGCTAGCGGCGCTAAGCTCGTCGATAGGCCCCATGGTGTGAGTAGCACATTCATCAAAATGATGGAGAGCACCATGAACTTCATCCATCCACCCCATTCGTAGAGCGCCAAGTCTTGACCGCTCGATTCAAAGGTTCGGGCGGGGTCAATTAGTGCCAGTTCCTGGCTCGATGCCGGATTATCCACCGGGATACGGCCGGTCTCCGCAATTAGCAATAAAAACCATCCCACCACCACCAGCACATGGGCCGGACTAATGAGCCACGGAGCGTGCCCCAAGGCTTGATTCACCACAAAGGGGATCGTAGCCTTGGCGGTCGTGGCGGCTACAAATACGAGCAATAGAGCTAACGGTTCCGTGAATGTACCAATCAGCCGAATACGGCTGACTCCGAGCCCGGGATAGACGCTACCGCTGTCGAGCGCCGCCAATAAGAGCGCCAAGCCGCCGGCAGCCAAGATCATGCCGCCAGCCAACATATCCCCCATCCAGGCAAATGGCAAAGGGAACGTGGTCAGTACCGGGATGAGCATGGTGACCAAAATAGGGGCAACAAAATAGAAGAGGGGGGACCATTCTGAGATCCAACTAGTTTGATTGCTCCGGACCGTTTCTTTGTGCCACCATTTCCACACGTCCCGGTACGGTTGCCAAATGGGGGGGCCATGGCGTCTAGCGAGGCGCGCCCGATAGCGTTCCATAATGCCTTTTAAGAGCGGTGCGAAGCCAAGAACAAATACAACTTGACATAATTGCGCTAGATACACATTCACGATATCCCCTCCCGTAACTGGTCAGAATACCTGAACACAAAAATACTCCCGGCGACCAAGTCGTCAGGAGTCATTAACCGCAGCGCAGTGGTTTCGGAGAGGTTCCCGAGGCGGATTCCATCGCCTGTCATGAATTTATTGCGTGGCAAGAGTGTAGCAATATTTAAAAAGCGCGTCAATTATTAGGTATCGCATAGAAACTACTTCGTGTAGCGATCGGCCACTTTTGACGCCCCAAAGGAATACGGCTTAATCGCGGCGTGGTACCCACTACCCACAACCATCCCCACGATCTCCCGGATGAGTTCTTTGGTCTCGCCCTGTTGCCCCACATCAATATGAATTTCCACATCGATATCGCCAAATCCCGAACTTTCGAGCCAAGTGGTCAGCCCTGCGGCAGCCGTCAGACTCATGGAGGTTTCATACATAATCTTTTGGCGTAGGCTTTTGATGGCGCGACGGCGAGATTTGTGAAAATAGTAGCGCCCGCCCTTACCGAGGTGATGAATGACGATGGCGGTCACAAAGATGGTTTCCTGACGGGTATGGGAATCGGTTCCGATAATGAGCTTATATCGGTCGTGCGGATTGCCGGCAATATACGTCACCAAATCCGCATACATGGCCTCCAAGGTCATTCGCCCTTTGGTCGGGCTCTCGAACATCATGCTCGCTCACCTCATCTGCAAGAGTCGCGCTAACTCCACCCATTCCTCAATGGTCAAGGCCTCGGCCCGCGCCGTCGGACGAAGACCCGCCGTCATCATGCGTGCTTCCCACTCTCGTGCCGAATACGGCGATCCCGAGGCTTGGGACAACGCCTGCCGCAACATCTTGCGGCGATGTCCAAAACCCGCGTGGACCACCCAAGAAAATGCCTCACGGTCCACGGGCAACGGATCCCTACGGGTCAATTTTACCACGGCCGAGTCAATCTCCGGAATCGGGTGAAAATGTTCGCGGGTCACCCCAAACCCACCGTGAATGTCCATATTGTAGCGCAACATCACACCCAGTGCATTCGCTAGACGATGACCCGGTTCGGTCACCAGGCGATGCGCCACTTCCTGCTGGACCATGACTACCGCACGATGCCACACAAGCGTGGTGTCCATGAGTTTTGCCAAAAGTGATGCCGTGATGTAATAGGGTAAATTGCCCACAATGTCGACCCGCCGTAAATGGCCCAAAATGCTTCCCCAATCCAGAAGCAAGGCATCTCCCTCAATTACCGTCAAGTGCTGGGCAAACTGAGGGGC